>DAOUPY010000399.1 GCA_030625925.1 Fusobacteriaceae bacterium
GTTAGTTTATAGAGTATATTTCCCTCGGTTAAAGCATATTTGTTTTTCATAAATTTTCTCCTTATCCCCTCTCTCGCCGGTCTTAACTCCTTTACTCTTCTCTCTTACAGTTTCTCTACTAGAACCCCCTTTATCACATCGCAAAACATCTTTTTACTAAAAAGATATTTTAGTACTCGTGAATCGGGGGAGATGTCCAAAGGACAGTAGGGGTTGTTTGAGAGGAATTGACAACAAGAAAGGAATTAAGACAGGAGAGAGGGGAATCGTTATAAAAGTTTTTTTATATAGTCAGCGGCTATATCTTCACAGTTGCTCAAAAGATCAAGAGTTTTATCATCTGATATACGATAGTGGGAATAATTTCCCTCCTTTCTTTTGACGATTAAACCTGCGTTGCTGAGAATTTTTAGATGCTGCGATAGGTTTGCCTGTGTAAATTCGGTATCATCTACTAATTTGCATACACAGAGTTCTCCGTCTACTAATTTTTTTAAGATCTTTAATCTTAATGGGTGACCTAAAGCCTTAAATATTCTAGCTTGAAAATCAATGTTATTCATAAATCTGCCTCCTTAAGTATTTAACTAATTAATTATTTGCTTATATAGTAAATGATTTTAAATATAAAAGCAAGAAATATTTATTTAATTAAATTACCTGTTTAATAGTTTATTAAATAGATGTATAATAAATAATATTATCATGAAAAAAAGGGGTGCAGGAGATGAAAATAGCGTTTGTGTGTAACGGAAATTCCTTTAAATCTATTATAGGTGAAAGATTTGGGAATGAATTTAATGATGGAACTTTTGAGATCTATTCAGCAGGGACAAAACCAGCAGAAAAACTAAATGAAGCAGGGAGGAAAATAATGGAATCCAAGGGTTATTCTATGGTAGGTTATTTTCCTAAAGATATGGATATGCTGCCTCCTAAATTAGATGTATTGGTAAAGATGGGATGTAATATAGATTGTCCAATATATATGGCAGATAAAGTGGTAAACTTTGGATTAGAGGATGTAGATGATAAAGAAAAATGTATAGAATTGATAGAAATAAAGGTAAAGGAATTATTTGAAACTTTAAAAAGAGGAGGGAAATCAGAGTCGGCAGCAAACTGCTGAGGAGATCCAAAAGATAATTCTGGAGTAGAATTAAAAGGGGAGAAAAAAATAAAAACTCCTGGAGAGAAAAAGATGTATGAATATATCTGCTATTGTGACAAGGTGACCAAGGGAAATATAGTTGCTGCTGTATTTGCAGGTGCAAAAACCTTGAAGGAAGTAGTGGCAGTCACAGGAGCAATGAAACATCCAAATTGTCAGAAAAATAATCCAAAAGGGATCTGTTGTGGTAATGACATAATGGAAATAATAAAACAATATAATTAAAATGAAGCTGAGAAATAAATTCGGTAAATGAAGGTAAGGAAAAAGTATTGAAGTTAAAATAAAGGGGTGTTAAAAATAACAGATATATAGTATAATGCCCTGTGAAATATAATAAATTTAAGGAGTGATTATTCAATGAATATCA
This sequence comes from Fusobacteriaceae bacterium, assembly GCA_030625925.1. Classification (GTDB taxonomy): domain Bacteria; phylum Fusobacteriota; class Fusobacteriia; order Fusobacteriales; family Fusobacteriaceae; genus Psychrilyobacter. The sequence goes on from DAOUPY010000399.1 coordinate 1,542, forward strand.
TGTTATTTGGAGCACCTGGTGCTGGTAAAGGTACACAAGCTAAATTTCTAATAGAGAAATATGATATACCTCAAATCTCTACAGGAGACATTTTAAGAGCTGCTATAAAAGCCGGGACAAAGATGGGATTAGAAGCGAAGAAATTTATGGATGAGGGGAAATTAGTGCCTGACTCAACGATTATCGGAATAATAAAAGATAGATTAACTGAAGAAGATTGTAAAGAAGGATTTATCCTAGATGGATTCCCTAGAACGATCCCTCAAGCAAAGGCACTGGAAGAATTAATGAAAAATATGAAAATATCGTTGGATAGAGTAATATCTCTAAATGTACCTGATGATTTAATAGTGGATAGAATTACTGGTAGAAGAGTATGTCCTAAGTGTGGAGCATCTTTCCATGTGGAGTTTAACCCACCAAAGTCTACAGATATCTGTGACTACTGTGGAGACGCATTGATCATAAGAAAAGATGATACAGCTGAGACTGTTGTAAATAGATTAGCTTCATACCATGCTCAAACTGCTCCATTATTTGATTTTTATAATGATAGAGGTGTAATGGCAGAAGTAGATGGAACAAAAGATGTTTCAGAAGTAAAAGAAGATATATTTAAAATATTAGGATAAAGTTATCTAAAAGGTGAGGTGGCTCACCTTTTTTAGATAGCAATTAAAAGTTAACTCTCTTTTGACTATATCTTATTTTGAATAAATAAAAATATAACTAAGTTGTTTAGGGAACTTTTTATAATTTAAAAAGAATATTAGGAAAAGAGTGGTGTAAGGAGGAAAAAATGTCAATAACAATTAAAACAAGAGAAGAAATCGAAAAAATAAAGGCAGCAAATCAAATAATCGCTAGATTATACAACGAGATATTACCTAGCAAGATAGTTCCAGGGGTATCAACGAATGAACTTAATAAAATAATTGAAGATTATATTAGAAGTCAGGGGGCAATTCCTGCAACAATAGG
>DAOUPY010000572.1 GCA_030625925.1 Fusobacteriaceae bacterium
AACTCTTTTATAATCAGATTATATCTAAAAAAGGAGTTATTATTATGAATGTTTTAAAAATTGAAAAATCATCTCTAAAACAGGGGCGAATATTAAATATAATTATGGGAATAATGGGAATTACATTTGCTATCCTTTCTAACTCAAGTGCCCTTATGGTCGACGGTTTATATTCAATGGTAAATTTTGCATCTTCTATTATTGCAACGGGAGTTTCTGCAAAAATTGCTATGGATGCCGATGAAAAAATGCCATTAGGATATGATTCCTATGAAAGTCTATATATAACCTTTAGATCCCTTGTATTATTAGGAATAATGTTATTTTCTTGTATGGCAGCCCTGTCCAAGATTTTCACTTATATTATGGATGGATCTGTTCCAGGAATAAAACCGGGATTCATCCTAATATATACCGTAATAAATGTCATTCTTTGTTTTTCTTTGGCAAAAATTCATAAGACAAACTATAAAAAAACAGGAAATAAAAGTGAAATTTTAAAAACAGAACATTCAGCGGCAATAATTGATGGAATGATAAGTTTAGGAGCTGGAGGAGCTATTGTAGGGATGACTCTTCTTAAGGGAACCCCCCTTGAATTTTTAGTTCCTATCTCAGATTCTTTAGTTGTACTAGTTTTAGTTTCCTGTATAATAAAAGAGCCTCTGTTATTATTTAAAAGTAGTCTAAACGAACTTTTAGGAAAATCAATAGGAAATAAAATTGAAAAAGAGATAAGAGTCTTACTAGGATTAGCTGTGAATCTAGAAAAATATGAATTTATAGATCTCAAGATTTTTAAAGTAGGAAGACACTATCATGTACTGATACTATTAAAGCCATTAGAAGTTGTCACAGTGGAAGAAATGGATATAATAAGAAGCAAGATACACAAAAATCTACAAAAGATCACTGCTGTTAGAAGTGAGGTTATATTTACCCAGAACAAGTGGTATCTATAAAAAATATCCCTGCAAATAAACCCATAATTTTTTTCAAATTAATCTTTTGGTCTATAAGAATCAGAAGAAAAAGTGTAGATTCCAGT
>DAOUPY010000362.1 GCA_030625925.1 Fusobacteriaceae bacterium
TGTAAGGGTCAATACACAAAATTTAATCTATCTTATGGAAGACGCCATTAAAGAGCATCCAGAACAATGGATGTGGTTTCATGATAGATGGAAATTAAGTAGAGAATTTAAAAAAAAATAATATAATAAAAAGGCAATATACTATAAAAAAATGACAAATCAAATTTCTGGTTTGTCATTTTTCTTCCCTATCCTTCATTATATTTTACAGATCTTATCAAAATCCTTTTATCTTGTGAAACTTTTCTTTGATTATAGGTAGTTATATATTTAAATCCTGCACTTTTGAGGCTTTCCATACCCTTTGTATAATTGGTCAGAACCCTCTTGGCTCTATGGGAATCACTTCCTATAGTTACTATCTTTCCCCCTATTTCTTTATAAAGTTTTAGTATATCTAAGCTGGGATTTAGGCTGGCAATACAATTAATCCTCCATATTACTATTTAATAAAAAAGAGAGCTATAAACAGCTCTCTTAATAATTTTATAAATAGATTAAAAATCAAAAGTTACTAATATGTAATTGTTAAGTCAACTCTTCTATTTGCCATTTTCCCATCTCTAGTATCATTATCATCAGTAGGTTCAGAACTTCCAACTCCTACACTTTCTATTCTAGAAGAATCTATTCCCTTATCCATTAAATAAGCAGAAACTGCCATAGCTCTGTCTTCTGATAATTTTTGATTGAATTCTTCAGGCCCTGAGCTGTCAGTATGACCTTTGATCATAGCATCTGTTCCCGGATAAGCCATTAAAGTTTCCGCAATTGGATCTAATATTGTTTTTATACTTTCGTTCAACACTGCTTTACTTGATTTAAAAGCTGTATCTCCAGGAAAAGTAAGGTGTAATCCATTGTCCATTGCAGCTACAGTAACACCTGTTCCTTCAAATGCTTTTACCATCTTCATGTGTTCTGCCATCATAGCGGCTTTTTGCTGACTTTCTCCTAATTGAGCTTTAATCTCTTCATTTGCTGATTTAACCTCTGTTAGAGTACTGGCGTTCATCTCTACACTTTTATTCAATGTCTGAACTTGTGTCGGGATATCTACCTTTTCCTCTGAGCTTGAGCAAGCTGAAAGAGCCGCTACTATTAAAAGTCCTAATAATATCTTTTTCATAATATTCCTCCTAATTTTTAGTTTCATTCATTACATCATTTAATTCTTGTATTTGCATCTTCAATTCTTCAGTCTCTGCTTTTAATGATTCATATTCTTGTGTTTGAGTAGAAACAGTTTCATTTAACGTCTGAACTTGCATTGGGATATCTACTTTTTCCTCTGAGCTTGAACAAGCTGAAAGAGCTCCGACTATTAAAAGTCCAAATAATATTTTTTTCATAACTATTACCTCCTGTATTTAATAACTACTATCTTATGTATACTCATTTTTTTAAATTTTCTTTTAATTTTCTTAACTTTTTTTAATTTTTTTCATATTGAAGGTTTTCCAGTTAAAAAAATCAAAAAAAATAGAGGATTAAATCCTCTTATTTTCTTAATATTATTTTAGTCTCTATCATTTTAGCTTTCTCTGTATCCAGGTTTGAATCATCCATAGTTTCAACATCTTCGGTTTCAATGCCTTTGTTCTCTCTATTTAAGTCATCCACTGGAGTAAGGTCTTCTTTCTCTGAGTTTAGGTGATTATTGTTTTTAATATCCAAGGTTATCCTAGCAGGATCAATTCCCTTGGCAATAAAATAAGAATTTAAAAATTCTACATTTTCCTTATTTCCTGAAAAAATCACAGGGCCTTTAGAATCATATTTAATCATATTTGTAAAATTATCTAATACTTTGTCATATTTCCCCTGACTAAGATCTCCGCCTGCTATCTTCATGGTAAAACTTTCAGTGTCTCTTCTTATATCTATCCCTAGGTCTTCAAATTTAACTTCTTTAACTAATTTTATATCTAATTTATCCAGGATTTGACTTAACTTTTTCACTTCAGCTCTAAGCTGGGTATTTTCTACCTTAAGATTATCTAGTATAATTTGATTTTGTTTAACATCTGCTCCCATATCTCCCTTGGCTGCTATACCTAAAAGTATAAACCCTATAATAAAAGTTTTTTTCATTGCTCCTCCCTAATTTACTTCATAAAAATCCTGAATTTTTTGGATTCTTTTATTCAAATTTTCTATCTCTCTTCTCAATTCTTTATTGTCTTCCTGTAGTTGTTTAAACTCGATCTTTTGTTCCCTTACTGTAGTTTTTAAATTTTCATCTGATTTAATAGGCAGTTCTGTCCTAGAGTTATTGGAAACACAAGAAGTAAATAATAATAACATCAATAAAATATAACTTTTCATATGGTCCCTCCTAAATATTATAATTTATATATTCTTCTGCGATTTAAGAAGAAATCCTTTATTTCATACCTTATATCCTATATCTATTACCCTTCTATGATAACAGTTTCAAGAGAAGATATCAACCAAATAGAGAGTCTTATAAAATATATTTTTGATCTATTTTTTTTATGCTTGTATAGCGAAATCTAGAGTTTCTACATTAGATAGGATATTTTCTTCTACTAGGTATTTTATTCCTATCTGTTTTCTTTTATAAAATTCTAAACCATCTTTAAGATTTTATAAGAAGAAAGAAGTTTGAGATTAAAGATTAATTAAATTACCATTCTATTCTATTTCTACCATTATATTTCGCTAAATATAATAATTTATCTGCTTCATTTACTAATTTTAAAGCACTTTCACTCTTCCATTCTTTTAATCCCCC
>DAOUPY010000217.1 GCA_030625925.1 Fusobacteriaceae bacterium
TTGTCTGACAATCCTAATTTTTTAAATTCTACCATTTTTTCCATTTTTCACATCCTTATGTTTTATTAAGGCAGGATCAAATTTTATGCTCTATATAATGTTTTTACAAACAATTTATTCCATACGTGGGTATTCATTCGATCTTAAAAATCAATACAATTTGAGTCCACCTTTTATTTAAATTAACGTCATAGTGTAACATATTGATTGAAAAAAAGCTAATATTATTTCAAAAAGTGTGTGTTTTCCGTCTTTTCGTTTTCCGAATTCCGAATTTTCCCATGATATTCAAAAGAGATCCCCATAAATATGGGAATCTCTTTTCTATTTATATATTCATTATTTCGACTACTGTCAACGTATGGTCACTTAAACGTCTATAGTAATTCAATATATCCATATGCCCCGTACTTAACATTGGCTTTGGTTTTTCTTCTACCATCCTATCTAGATGACTCTTTCTAGCTTTTCTATACATGTTGGTAATATCAGTAGATTTTTTTACCGCTTCCATTGTTATATCCACATTATTTGTTATATATGCATCGTTTACTAACTCAAAGAAATTCACTACTGCATCATGCAGCATAAAGATATCTTCTTTTTTATGTTTATTGATGACCAAGTCATTCGCTTTTAACCTGGAATACACTTTCATAATTCTCTCAGTATAGTCAGTTAGAGACTCATATTGGTCACAGATAGCTATATTTTTTCTTGTAACCATGACTAAGTGCTGCTCTATATCTAATCCCAAAATTTGTGTGTTTAATTCTGCTACTTCAGTTTGAACCATATCTGCTTTTTCTTCAATTCTAAATACTTCTGCTATTTCATCAGAATTTTTTGGTAAATTATTTTCTATAACATATTTAACCTTCTCTAATGCCAACTTAATATCGTCGCCTATAGAGGCTACTTCTACCTTAGTTTGTTCAATGGCCAAAGTAGGAGTTTCTAACATCCTTACGTCTAGATGTGTATATTTTTTTACCTTCATATCATCATCTGGGATTATTTTCTTTAAAAAATTGGCCAGTGGTGTCAATAAAAATATAAATAAGATTGCATTAGTCACATTAAATATCGTGTGAGCTGCTGCTAAAAATCCACTTATATTTACACTAGGATCTACGATATGTCCTATCATATTAGTGTATATTCCATATATTGGGAGTACCCATAGGAGTCCAAAAATATTAATAATCGTATGGGCATAAGCTGCTCTTTTAGCATTAGCTTTAGCTCCAAATGCTGCTAAGAATGCTGTAATAGTAGTTCCGACATTTAATCCCATCACTATAGCTACACCAGTTTGTGCATCGATCAACCCTTGACTAGCTAACATTATAGTAATTCCCAGAGTAGCCGCTGAAGCCTGTACTATTGCAGTTAAGAAGGCTCCTACCATGGCTACTAAAAATGCACTTCCTATTCCTGTTACATGGAATTTTTGAAACATTTCAACAAATTCCGGCATAGCTCTAAGGGGCTCAAATCCATTTTTCATAAGCTCCATTCCAAAGAATATTAAACCTATTCCCATCATTAATTTTGATTTTTCTTTACCTTTTTCAGTTTTGGTAAACATTCCGATGATTGCCCCGATACCTGCTAAAGGCAGTCCGTACTTACCAATCTTCAAAATAAGCAGCCAACCTACAGCAGTTGTCCCTATATTAGCTCCTAAGATAACTCCTAAAGCTTGAGTCAGGTTCATTAGACTAGCATTTACAAATCCTATCACCATAACTGTTGTTACAGATGAAGACTGGACTAAAATTGTAATTATTATTCCTACCAAAACACCTAAAAATCTGTTTTTAGTTACAATTGCAATTATATTTTTTAATTTATCTCCCGCTACTTTTTGCATAGCATTGGCCATATTTTCCATTCCATACAAGAAAATTCCTAATCCGCCAACTACATTTAATATTATATTCAATGCATCTCCCATTTGTTTGCTCCTCTAAATAATTATTTTTGCATTCTTTACGCAATCTTTACATGTGATTTACAAAATCTTTACACAGACTTTGAAATTATACAATAAGGCCTGTAAAAAGTCTAGAAAAAAAGAGCACCTAAGTGCTCAAAATTTATATTTACAGTTAAGTGTTAGTTTTGTGGAGCTATATAAATCATTTTCCTCTTGCTGAGGGACTCTAAGCATCTCGTAATTATACCTCCCATACAAGATCTCCAGCTCAAGATTTTTAAGGGTAATACCTACACCTACACCGTAATTAATCCTCTGGGAAAGATCGTCTAAAAATTTATTAATTTCTACCTCCTGTCCATCAACTAAGTTAACTCCTACTGAAAATAAATAATAGGCTGAAGATTCATCTTTTGGGTCTAATAGATATCTTATTTTTGCATAATAAGGGATTATCTTTGTACTCACTCCTATACTTATATAGGGTTCTTCACCTGTTTCAAAATCCAGTCTCCTATAAAACTCGGTTGGTATTTTTGCCACTCTCCCAGCCAGGAAAGAATCATTTTTTTCAAATTTCACCTGCCTGCCCTCTAGAGAAGGTAGAGGAGCTTGTCCAAAGCATATTCCACAATATACAAATATCAACAGAATAAAGTTATATCTTGTTAAAATAATAATCGACCCCTATAGAATTTTCCAAAGATAAAAATGTTTCTCCCTCTTTGAAAGTATATTCCTCTAAAAGGATGTATTTTACTCCCTCCTCCTCATAAGTATACCTAAATTCCAAGTCATTAACTTTTTTTCTTTTTATAGAATCTAATTCAAATTTTAGATCCTTTTTAAAAAAATCTTTTAGAAATTCGCCATCTTTTTTATCTAATTTACAAGGAAAGTGATCTTTTCTCATCAATATTTCTAGAAACTCTTTTTTCATATAAACACCTCAATAAATTTATTCTTGATATCTAAATATTAGATATTTATGTTCCCTTTCCTTTTTTTTTATATTTTTTCTCCCACTTTCTCTAAAAATTCATCTATTTTTTTACCTTCCCTTTCATTTACCATATGTCTTCGTACCTTCATGGTTCCTGTGTAAGTTTCATCTTCTACAGTAAACCTAGAAACCAACAATATATCTTTCGGTTTTTGATAAGGAACCAAGTGGTTGGTCAGTCTTTTTACTTCACTCTTTAACAAGACATTTAATTCACTTTCATGTATTTTGTCATAATTTTCCGGGACTGTCAAACAGGCATACAAATTTTTACACCCTTCCCCTATAACCATTACATCATCTATAAGGTCTGATTTCTTCAATTCATTCTCAATGAATTCCGGGTGGATATTCTCGCCGCCTTTCAAAACTATCATATTAGTTTTTCTACCGTTTATGTATAATTTATCTGCCCTGCAATAACCTATATCCCCTGTGTGGAGCCAGCCATCCTTTATCACTTTGGCACTTTCATCCCTATGATTCCAATACCCTTTCATGACACAGCTTCCCTTTAAAAGGAGTTCCCCCTTAAGACCTTTTCCTCGGTTTCCCAATTCATCTAAAAATGTAAAATCTCCAAAGGGCTGGTCTAACAGCCATTCCAATAAGTTTCCAGAACTTCCATAACAATAGTCCTCTAAACTATCTACACTGACAACTGGTGACGTTTCAGATAGTCCATAGCCCTGCATTACAGGCAGTCCTAAATAACCAAAATATTTTTGAAGATTTATATCTAATGCTGCTCCCCCAGAGATAAATTCTCTGAAATTTTCTCCAAAGACAGATCTGATTTTCATCAATAATTTTTTATCCAAAACATCATATATTTCCTTATATTTTTCATCAGGAATAAAATCAAATCTATCCCCCTTTACAAATGGTGCAACCTGCAACAACTTTTCATAGCCCTTTAGAGCTTCTACTCCAGAATTTTTTATCTGCTTTTCTATATTTCCCTTTATTATTTCCAGTATCCTAGGTACAGCCAGTATTATAGTGGGCTTAAACAGAGGGATGTTCCCCACAAAATTCCTTGGATTTTCTGTAAACCCCAAGCTAAATCCACTGCTTATAGCTCCTATAACTTCTACAGTCAAGGAAAAGCTATGCCAATAAGGCAGAATCGAATAGAGGCAGTCAGCAGTTGTTAATTTTTTTATCTTAACAATAGACTTTCCATTACTTACCAAATTTTGGTGAGTAAGCATGACACCTTTTGGATTTCCAGT
>DAOUPY010000280.1 GCA_030625925.1 Fusobacteriaceae bacterium
CTGGGATTGAAATATATAAACCTGCACTGTGGAAGCCATCTAGGATTAATTTCACTAGAGGAAGGATATGATCTTATAGCCCAAGGGATCAACAAAGCTGTTAAAGCTACAGAGTATATCACTGTAGTCCTTGAAAATACAGCGGGTAAAGGAAATACCATCGGTGGAGATTTTGATGAATTAAAAGAAATTATAGTTAGAGTAGAGGATAAAGCTCGTATAGGAGTCCTGCTTGATACCTGTCATACATTTGATTATGGGTATGATTTAGCTACCGAAGAGGGATATAAAAAAACATTTGAGGAGTTTGAAAACCTAGTTGGATTTAAGTATCTAAAGGGAATCCATCTAAATGACTCTATGTATGGATTAGCCTGTAAAAAAGATAGACATGAAAGTATTGGAAATGGAATGTTAGGAATGGATTTCTTTAAAAGATTTATGAATGACCCTAGATTTGATAATATGCCGATTACTTTAGAGACAATAGATTCGACTATATGGAAAGAGGAGATCCAGCTCTTATATAGTTTGATAGAAAATTAAAGATAATAAAAAAATGCTTTTAGATTATAGATCTAAAAGCATTTTCAATTTATGCAGAATTTGGTAAATATATTCAAAATATTGCTTTAATTATTTTTTCTGATATTTATAAAGGTATCATAAAATGTTACCTGGCCACCCATCTCAGACTTACCATTATAAGTTAAAAAATTAGGGTTACCATTTTTTTTACTCCAAATGGCATAGATATAAACTAAGTCATCACTTAACGTTTCATCTACATGAATTTCTGTTTCTATCTCTCCATATATAGAATAAATCTTAACAACTTCTCCCACTTCATACCCTTCTAATCTGTTTGGACTGACATACAATTTTGACCTATCATTCATATCCTTTGTATGCTGGGCAAATAAAGAATTTTTATGATGAGGACTAATCAACCTCATTGGATACTCTTCACTAATTTTTAAAGATTCTATATAGACTGGATACGGGCTTAATCCATCTTTTTTGGCTTCTTCACTATAAATTTCTATTTTTCCGCTAGGCGTAGAAAAATCAAAATCAGACCAAGCAATTTCATCTTTTGAAAGGTTTATTTCTTGTTTTTTTAATTTTTCAATGTCTAATGAAACTGAAGATAGTATCTTATTGATATATTCTTCTTTTTCCACCTGCGGATACTCTTTCATCTCCATAACTTCTGCTAATTTTTGGAAAAAATAGTATTCATCCATTAATTTATTTGCTGGTTCTACTACTTTTTCATTGTATAATAGATGCGGGTTATGCATTCCCGAACTTATTATATCTTCACTTTCTAGAGTATTTGTACAGGGTATTACTAGGTCACTAGCTCTTGCCGTGTCTGTCATAAACATATTTATACACACCTTAAATTCTATTTTTTCATAGGCTTTTTCTAATTTATTTAGATTTGCGTATCTACTCAAAGGGTTACATTTTGCTATAAATACACTTTTTAAAGGAGTTTCGTGTGCATCATGATTCTCTTCAATAAAATCTGCGAATTCAGATACATAAAAAGTTCTCTTCTCAGTTTTAAAACTTTCACTTTTAAAAGGATCATCATTGAGCAGGTTAGAATATACTCTATTAGAATAAAATACTCCTGATCCTTCTATCCCTATATTTTTAGTAAGAGACATCAGAGCATTAATGGCACGTACTGCATTTCCAGAATTACTGTATCTTTGCATTCCATAACCTATAAAACAACTTACTTTACCTGCTAACAGTGTATCTTTCAATTCGTGTATAGTTTTTAAATCTAACCCTGTTTCCCCTATTAAATAATTTAAATCTAAGGTATCTAAATAACTTTTATATTCATCATAACCATATATATTTTCCTCAATAAATTTACTATCCAGTTTTTTTTCTTCAATTAATAATTTAGTTATAACCATAGCCAAAGCCCCATCTGTTGATGGCTTTACCAGTACATGGATGTGGCTGATCTTACTTGTTTCATTTACTCTAGGGTCAATAGTTATTATTTTAACACCATTTTTCTTAGCCTTAAGCATTCTTTCATACAGATGTATTGAGGTACTAAATGGATTTCTTCCCCAAAGTATAATAGTCTTTGCATTTTGTGTTTCTTCTAAATCACTGGTTCTGGCATCACCAAAATCATACAAGGTAGCCTTTGTCCCTGCTCCCCAGCAATTACTTCCTAAACTCGTTGTTACACCACCAAAAAAATTAAAAAATTTACCTGGGATTCCCTTCAATGTCCCTCCAGCTCCAGATTCTTCATAGTAAGCTATAGAAGTTGATTTAAACTCTTTTTTATAAGCTGTTAATTTATCAGCAATAATATCTATTGCTTCTTCAAACTCTATTTCTTTCCAATTACCATTAACTTTTAACCTTGGTTTTAATAATCTTGTTTTATCATACAGCCTTGCTAAGTGTGCTCTTCCTTTTTGGCAAATAATTCCCTTAGTAAATTTATTGTCTTTAGCTCCAACAATTTCCTTTATGCTTCCACCTTTTTTTATTACTTTAAATTTGCACAAATCATAACAATCTAACGAACAGGCGTGGGTATATATTTTTACTTTTCTTTTCAAATGCTTCACCTACTTCATTTAATTTTTTATTTTTCAAAAGTTCCCTTAACTATGGCAATCTTATTTTGTACCATTACTTTTCCTAAAGCCAGTACACCATCTATCTCTAAATTTTCATCCAGGATAACTAGATCTGCATCAAAACCTTCCTCTACAAATCCTTTCCCTTTTAATTTAAATGTCGTTGCAGGGTTCGATGTGATAACCTTTATTATCTCTTCTAATTTTAAGTTTTCTTCTTCCATCCCTTCCTTTACAGCCTCATACAAGGTTTCACATTTCCCTAATTTAACCCCTTTGAAATTCCCCTCTGCATCATATTCAGGTAAACTTCCCTGTCCATCTGAGGTATAGGTAATTTGAGAGATATCAATTCCTGCTTCTAGGCACAATCTAGTAGCTTTTCCACACTTTACCTCTCCATCAGCTAAAAATTCAGGAGTTGTAGAAGTGGTGAAATCTAAATTTCCTCCTCTCTTACCATATTTTAATGCTGCTTCAAATAGATATGGATTTCTATTCATATGAGTAGGTACAAATTGTTTAATCGGTACTGCTCCTTTATCTACAGCCTCTAAAAGCAGGTCTGTAACCTCATGACTATCTCCCATATGGACTCCGATGATTCCAGATTTTCCAGATAGAATACCTCCTAATCTCGTATCAGATGCTACTCTTAAAAGTTCGGCTGCTGTAGGGTGGGAAGACCTATGGTCTGCCACTGCTAACTCTCCACAGCCAATTACTTCCTCTATTAAGATGATATCATCTGTAACCTTACCTGTAAGAGTTCTTACAGGTATTTCATAGGATCCTGTCAGTACAAATGCAGATACT
>DAOUPY010000219.1 GCA_030625925.1 Fusobacteriaceae bacterium
CCTGAATAGTTACATCCAAGGCTGTCGTAGGTTCGTCAGCGATAAGCAACTTTGGTTCACAGGCCAATGCCATGGCTATCATTACCCTTTGTCTCATCCCGCCTGATAATTGATGAGGATAGTTATGTACTACACCTTCAGGTTCAGGTATTTTTACCTCCCTTAAGAGTTCTATCGATCTTGCCCAAGCTTGCTTTTTATCCATACCTTGATGGAGGATCAAGGGTTCTCCTAATTGTTCCCCTATCTTTAACACAGGATTTAAACTTGTCATAGGTTCTTGGAATATCATAGATATCTCATTTCCTCTGATAGCCCTCATCTCATCCTCTGTATAATCTAACAGCTCCTGACCGTCAAACATTATACTTCCATCTACAATATCACCTGGATCTTCTATAAGTCTCAAGATACTAAATGAAGTTATAGATTTTCCCGATCCTGATTCTCCTACAACTCCTAAAGTTCTTCCCCTTTGAATCTCCATATCTACGCCATTTACAGCTTTTATCGTACCTTTATTAGTAAAGAAATAAGTATGCAGATTTCTTATTTCAAGTAAATTTTCATTAGTTTTCATCTACATCGCCGCCTTTGCTAATTTTCTTCTTTTTTGTCTTTCTTTCTCTCTTTTTCTCTTCTCTTTTAATCTTATCCTCTGTTCCTTGGTAACATATTGAGATTTTGGATCTACAGCATCTCTCAATCCTTCACCTATTACATTGATACTCATGATCAAAATAAATAATGCCAATCCCGGGAAGATCCAAGTCCACCAATAATTTGTCATTACAATAGCGTTCTTGGCAGATAGACTGATAAGTCTCCCCCATGTAGGGATAGGCTCTGTAACTGACAGCCCTAAATATGACAGTGACGATTCTGTAAGGATTGCTCCTGCAAATGTCAAAGTCCCGCTTACGATTACATATGTCAATACATTAGGGATTAGATGTTTCGTTATTTGATTAAAACTGCTAATCCCCAATGCTCTTGTAGCTACTATAAATTCTTGTTCTCTCAGAGATAAGATCTGTCCTCTTACCATCCTTGCTAATCCAGTCCATCTTAAGAATCCCAGAATAAAGATTATTAGATATAACCTAAGTTGAGCATCTAAATCCATAAATATAGCTGATATAGTCATTGCTATGGCTAAAAATGGAAATGATGACACAATCTCTGTTCCCCTCATGATCAACGTATCTATCTTTCCGCCAAAAAAACCTGCTGTAGCTCCTATAGATACTCCTAATACTATGGATAATATAGTAGATAAAAGTCCCACTTGGATCGAGATCCATCCCCCTGCTAATACTCTCAAAAATAGGTCTCTTCCCTGGGCATCCGTTCCAAACAGATGCTGCATACTAGGTTTCATATATTTTTGCGATATATCTACATTTGCCAAATCATAGTTAGTCAGGTGAATATAAGCTTGAGCCCCTACTATGACTAATAGCAATAATCCAAATGAAATAAACCCTGCCATAGCCAATTTATTATGTTTAAATTTTTCCATTATCTGCCTTGTAGGAGAAATAATTTTTTCATGCTCTTTGCTTAATTTATCGTTATTACTCATTATTTTATCCTCCTTGCTTTTATTCTAGGATCTACAAGTGCATAACCCACATCAACAAATAAGTTGGCAAAAAGCGTTAACACTGCAAAGAATAACAATACAGTGGATAGAACTCCCCTGTCTTTAAATTGATAGGCCTGATTCATCAAAAGTCCCATTCCAGGCCACGCAAATATCTTCTCTACGATGATAGACCCGCCAAATAATGCAGGTATCCAGAATCCAATAATTGTAATTACAGGAATCAATGCATTTTTAAATGCATGTCTATAGATAACTACTTTTTCTGATAAACCCTTTGCTCTGGAAGTCCTGATATAATCAGCTTTTAGAACTTCTATCATGGCATTTCTGATATACCTGATCAAGCTCGCAAGAGATGATAGTACTATTACTGAAACCGGCAGAATATAATACATATATTCTGGTCTTACACCTCTAGGATCTACCATCCCTGAAAATGGTAAGATTCTGAGTACTGCAGAAAATAATAGTACTAATAATAGTGCCATAAAGAATGAAGGCAGAGAAATTCCTACCATAGATACCACAGTTACTATCTTATCGTACCTCGTATTTTTCCTTACTGCTGATTTAATTCCAATAGGGATAGCAATTAAAAAAGCTATAATAAAACCTACGATATTTACTTTAAATGAATTCATAATATAACTTCCAATGAATTCATTGATGGGTTTATTAAGTGCTACTGAATAACCAAAGTTACCAGTCAATACATCTTTCCACCATAAAAAATACCTCACTATAACCGGTTTATCGTATCCCAATACTTTTCTCATGGTTTCTATATACGCTACCCTTTGTTCCTCTGTCATATTAGCGGTTGTCTCTGGGTTGATCATAGCAAGGATAGGGTCTCCCGGCATAAGCTGTATCAATGTAAAGATAACTATTGAAATTATTATTACAACTGGCAATAGGTGTAATAATCTGTTTCCTATGTATTTTATATAAGGAAATACTGTATCGAATATAGTTCTTAGTTTTCCTTGCTGTTTTTCATCTTCCACATTTACCTCCAATAAATAAGCAGAGACTATGCTCTGCTTATTTTATTCTATTTATTATTTTTTGAAATTTGCTTTTATTATTGCATAAGGCCATGTCCATAAAGCATTTGTTTCAAAATTTTCTACTTTATTCGTGTAAACATCGTAGTAGTTATTTGAGTATAGTGGTAATAAAGGCAGATCTTTATTAACTTCCACAATCCATGTTCTCCAGTTAGCTTTGTAGCTGGCAGTTCCTTCATCAGTTGATGGGTTAGAGAATCTAATCTCATCAAGTAATTTTTCATCCCCAACATATCTTGCACTGTTATTTGATGATCCTTTTCCAAATGGTAAGATCTTTGTACTAGACCACTCAGCATATGGATCATACTCAATACTGTAAGAAGTTCCACCTGTAAACATATGGTATTTTCTTTCACTTAAGGCAGAGTTTCCATATAAGTTATTAGCCATGATAGACCAGTCCATAGAGTCGGTATTAATCTTAATTCCAAATTTATTTTGAATTTCTTTAGTCAAAGTAAGGTTGATAGCATCTGTCCATGCTGCTGTGATAGCCAGGTTAAGTGCAAGCTCCTTCCCTTCCCATAGATAGTTTCCATTTGCATCCTTAGTTAATTTTGCATATAATCCATCTGTTTTAGCTGCAGCCTGGTCCAGTAACTTCTTTGCTTCTGTTAAGTTAGCTCCTTCATCCCAATTACCATCTGCATCTAAAATATCGTAACTTGTCAATGATTTTTCAAATTTACCCTCTGTTCCTAACTGCTCACCATCATCATACATCATCCACATATTTCTAGAGTATGGTGCATTGGATGAAATCCCATATTTCCCCAGGAAGATATTTCTAAATTTAATTCTATCAAATTCATAGGCAAAGGCTTTTCTTACTTCCGGCAGCTGTACTGGTCCAAAATCCGAATGGAATGTAATCTGTCCCCCGCCATGACGGAAATAGTTATTAGTTGACATTGTTGCTGTCTCTGCTAATACTGCATCTACATTTTCCTCTTTCCCAATATTTGCAAGACCATCGATCTCTCCGGTAATTAACTGAGTTATCTTAGTTTCCTCTGGTATATTTTGAACGATAAGAGTATCTATACTGGGCTTGTCTCCCTCAAAGTTTCCTTGATAGTTTTCGTTTATAGATAATTTTACATATTGTGACTCTTCATATTTATCGATCTTATATGCACCATACCCTATCGGTGTAGACATATTAGCCTTTACCCACTGCTGGGGAGTAATCCCTTCTTTTTCTGCTCCAGCAATAATCATTGTTGAATCCAAAATAGATTGGTCCTCAGAAAACACAGAAGAGCCTATTGTATACATTGTACGCTTTAAATAAAATACTACAGTATTATTAGCTTCATCCAATTCTACCCTGTCAACATATTGAGATACACTGCTTGTTCCACCTGTGTTTCCTAGAGCTTCTTTATCCATGTAAAAATCATATGTAAACTTTACATCCTTAGCTGTCAATGGGTCTCCATTTGAAAA
>DAOUPY010000367.1 GCA_030625925.1 Fusobacteriaceae bacterium
ATCATCGACTGAGGAAGTAAAAAAAATAGATCTTTCCATATATGAAAAAGGAGATTATTTTATTAGTCCGGAAGAGCTTAAGTCGATGTTGGGATCAGAAAATTTAATATTATTAGATTGTAATAACCCTAAAATATATGCCAAAGAACATATAAAAGGAGCAATTGGAATTGGATTCCATGCTTTTTCAGAAAAAGTTGGGAAACCAGGAGATCCAGGTTGGGGAACTATAAAATCAAAGGATGAATTAACAAAAAAACTTATTTCATTGGGAATAGATAATGAAAAAACAGTGGTGCTTTACTCCGATGTATTTAAAGGTCCCGGAGCAGATGGACGTACAGCTTGGCAATTAACATTAGCAGGAATGAAAAATGTTAAAATTCTTCATGGTGGCTCTAGTTATTGGAAAGAACTTGGTTATGAGATGACGAGTGATGTTACGGTTAAACCAACACCTAGTGCTGGCGTAATTTTAAAAGATTACGACAGAAGTTTTATGATAACAAAAGAGGAAGTTTTTGAAGATTTAGGGAAAACAATACTTATCGATGTAAGAACTAAAAAAGAGTTTGACGGATCTCAAAATGCAGGAGAGCCTAGAGGCGGCCATATAAAATGGGCAAAGCATCTCCTTTGGACAGATTTATTAAATAAAAACGGGACTTTAAAGACTCCAAAAGAGATGGAAGAGATAATGAGTAAAATAGGGATTTCTAAAAAAGATGATTTTACACTCTACTGAACTATGGGAATAAGATCAGGTTATGCAACTATGATCCTCAGAGCCGGGGGCTTTGAAAACGTAAGAAACTATGAAGGTTCTATTTATGAATGGAGTGGCGATAAAACTATGCCAATGGAAATATAAATAATAGGAGAGAATTATGATTCCTGAAAAACTTAGAGAAAAAATAGAAGAAATAATCGACGGTTGTTTAGAATGTAAATCTAAACCTTGTATGAAAAATTGTATAATGCTGAATGAATTTGGAGAAAATCCTAAAGCAATTTTTAAGGAATGTATAACGAAAAATGAAATACCAGATAAATTAGTATATTCATGTAATATGTGTAATCAGTGTACAATTGCCTGTCCAAAAAATTATAAGATACAAGATATCTTTATGGAGAGCAGAATTCTAAAAATAAAGAGAAATAATGGTAAATCACCTATGAAGGGTCACGGTGCAATAGAAGCGCATCAATATTTGGGGTATTCTAATTTTTTTAATACTTCTAATAAAGCTCCAAGGGGGAAGAAGACCAAGAGGGTATTTTTCCCAGGGTGTTCGCTGCCGTCATATAATCCTAAGGCAGTGGGAAATATCTTAGAATTTTTACAGGAAAAATATGATGGAGAAGTAGGATCTATCTTAAAATGCTGCGGAAAACCAACTAAGGCTCTGGGACAGGTAGAGGCTTTCGAAAAAAGATATGCTGCAGTTCAAAAAGCTATAGATGATACAGGAGCCGAGGAAATTATCGTAGCATGTCAATCGTGCTATGGAATAATAAAAAAAAATAGTCCAAATCAAAGAGTAAAATCTCTGTGGGAAATTTTACCGGAATTAGGACTGCCTAAACATACTAAGGGAATAGGGAAAGATTCAGATGTTATATTTGGTATTCATGATTCGTGTTCTACGAGAGACAACAGGGAGATCCAAAACGGTGTCAGATGGATCTTAGATCAAATGGAATATAAGATCGAAGAGCCTATAAATACAAGGGAAAATACAAGATGCTGCGGATTTGGAGGGATGGTAATGCCGGCTAACCCAGAAGCAGCTCATGCAGTTCTAATTAAGAGGGGAGCAGAATATAAGACAGATCATATAGTAAGTTATTGTGCTGCATGCAGGGAATCTATGGAAACTGCAGGAAAAGATTCGGTACATATCTTGGATTTAGTGTTTGGAGAGAGGTACACTAAAAGTTCTGTGACTAAAAGAACTCAAGGGACGAGTATACAATGGGTAAACAGGTTTAAATCTAAAAAAGAATTGAATAAAAGGAAATAATAGAATACAACATATGTTTACTAAAGGGATGATGAACTAGTTTTGTGAAGATTATGCAAAGATAACCTTAAAGAATGAAGGCCTGTATTTGCTTTAAACATAAAAAAGGGAGAAAAAAATGAAAAAACTGTTAACTGTTGTAATGTTTATAGGAATTTTTATGGTTGGAATGGCTGATCCTGCCACATCAAAGGATTATTCCATGTATGCAACGAGGACTCTAGTAAGTCCAAAAACTGCCAGTAAAATAATAGAGGTTGAAAAAGACCTGGTAATTTTAGATGTAAGAAAACAAGCAGCTTTTGAAAAAGAACATGTGGAAGGATCTTACCAAATTTGGAGGCCTGATTTTTCTGCTGACAGAGGAAAATATGAGTATAGCGGTATGAGATCTGATCTTCAGAAGATGGCTAAAACATTAGGTTCTTATGGGATTACAGCTAAGACACATATTTTGTTAGTGGGTGCAGGTACAGACTCTGAGGCTGCTAGATTGTGGTGGATATTGGACCTGTCTGGACACAAGAATATATCTCTGATGGACGGAGGAATAGATGGATGGAAGTCAGCTGGATTAAAAGTAATAGAGGGAGCTGTAGTAAGACCAGCGATTTCTACAGTATATGAATTTATGAATCCAGCAGATCTATCTAAGTTGGCAGATTTAGAAGATGTAAGGGCTGGAATAACAAGGGGTTCAGT
>DAOUPY010000388.1 GCA_030625925.1 Fusobacteriaceae bacterium
ACATCATAATCTATTTTATCCAGATTTATTTCAAGGTTTAATAACCTACTTTTAGCCTCTAAAAGCTCCCCTAATTCATTGGGAACCCTAGCTCCCTTGTTGACTCCATGCTTTAAATACATAAATCCCCGATCACTATAATCTGGATGATTTTCATTTAAAACGTCTATTTTATCTTCTGGAGACATCCTTGGAAAATTTATTCCAATTCTTTGGGAACGTGTCTCTTCTATTTTTTTAGATAATTCCCTCATCTCTGCTGTGTACATTAAATACCCCCCAATGTTTAAATTTATAACTGATCTTTCACAGCTACAAAAGCCACAATAATATTAAGATTTAATTTTTATTTTCTTTAAAATAAGTGGATTATCACGAAAGTTCACCTATTTACTGATGTCTCTGGCATTATACAATTCTTTTAATTCATCGACATTCTTATCCATAATTTCTTTTAGTGATTCATCGTGTTTTCCAGTGGCTATCTCTTCCACCTTGTTTTTTAGATGCTCTGTTTCAGGGTCAATGTATTTACCTGTAAGACGCCGAGCCAAAAGAGCCACATTATAATGGGTTATCCCGGCAGGACATCTGGATGCACATATCCCACATGATACACAGTCAAAGGATTCATGTGCACACTTTTCAAACTCTCCTCTCTGTGCATGGGCTATATACTGCATAACATTTAAATCTTGAGGACAGCCATTTGTACAGGAATTACACCCTATACACTTATAAATTTCAGGGTAAAACTTTGCCATTGTATCCATAGTTGGTTTAAATTCATTTATATCGTAGAGAGGTTTCTCTCCCGGGAAAAACGGGAGCTGGGTAAAATACATTCCATCTTCAACCTTTGTTTGGCATGCAAGGGCTATTTTTAATTCTTTATCTCCCTTGACTCTGTAGATAGTAGAACATGCACCACAGAATCCAGATCTGCATCCGCAGCCTTTGGTCAATTGATATCCTGCATATTCCATGGAATCCATGATTGTTAAGCTAGAAGGTACTGTGTATTTTTTACCAAATATATATACATCGAACATTTTTTTTTCAGACATCTGCGCCTCCCTCGTTTTCTATTATTTACTGATGTTTCACGGGAATTAATAATTTATTTTAAATAAGTCCCGGGAGATTACAGTTATTCAACAATATTTTTATAAAATTAATATTCGTTTGGAAGTTCTGTAATCTCGTCACATCTAAAGACCGGACCATCTTTACATACATATTTATCACCAATATTACAACGTCCGCATTTTCCAATTCCACACTTCATCTTCAATTCCAAAGTAGTGTAGACCTGATCCTTCTTAAATCCCATCTCTTCCAATGCCTGCAGGGTGTACTTTATCATGATAGGAGGTCCACAAACCAGGGCAATTTTATTGCTGTCAAAGTTTAACGACTTCACATAATCTGGGACAAAACCTATATGTCCGTCCCAATTTTCAGACAATCTGTCCACTGTGAGGTGTACATTGGTTTCTTTTTCTTTAGGCCAGACATCAAAGATATCTTTTGAATGCACCAAATCACCAGGTGTACGGGCTCCGTAAACAATATCTACCACACCGAAATCATCCCGGTTATCCATCACATAATTTATTACAGAACGTAAAGGAGCCAAACCTATTCCTCCACCTATAAACACTAAATCTTTGTTTTTCAATTCCTCAATGGGAAAATTATTTCCATATGGACCTCTCACGCCGATTTGAGATCCTGCCTCAAGCTGGTGTAAATAATCTGTGACAGTTCCGCATTTTTTGATACTGCATTCTATATATTCTTCCTGTGAAGGAGATGATGTTATTGAAAAGATAGCTTCCCCTATGGGGGGGATAGAGATCATAGCACACTGACCAGGTAAAAATTCAAAGGGTTTTTTACCAAAATCGTCTACGATTTTAAAAGTAGTAACATCGTGAGTATCCACTCTTATCTCCTTTATAACAGCTATTTTCGGTATCAATGGATCATTATCATGACAACTACAGCTCATTGTTTTCACCACCTAATTTTTTTATTACCTTTACAATATCTATATGTACAGGACACTTTTCTACACACCTTCCACATCCTACACACGAATAGACCCCCTCGTGATTTTTAGGATAATAAACAAGTTTATGCATAAATCTCTGTCTCAACCTCTGCATCTGGCTGGTCCTGGGATTTCCATGGGCCATAAGTGTAAAATCAGATGACATACACGAGTCCCAGCAGCGAAATTTTTCACCGTGATTGCTCCCTTTATAGTCACAAAGATCATAGCAATGACAGGTAGGACAAAGATATGAGCAAGTTCCACAGGCAAGACATCTTTCGCTGAATTCATTCCATATTTCTTCTCTGTCGAATATTTCCTGTTGAGTTCCTTTTATTTTGGAAAGGTCTAGATTGTTAAATGGAAGATCTTTTAAATTTTCCTGGATACTATGTTTTTCTTTCTCTAAATTTTTTAGGTCTTTTTCATCTATATCTGTAAAGAGTTCTTTTATAGTTTCCATTAATTTTTGACCTTTTTCACTCTGAGCCTTCCATATGAATGAATCTCCTATATCCCATGCAG
>DAOUPY010000378.1 GCA_030625925.1 Fusobacteriaceae bacterium
TATATAGTTATTTTTTCCGATCTTTGGCCTTTTATCTTTTAAAGAATATATCAAAATTTAGTTCCCCTCCCTTAGAGGTTCCCCTCACATTTAAAATTTCTTCTATAATTAGAATAAATTTTGATAATCGTGATAGTCACCCATTAATTATGAATATAAAAGATTGCTAAAGCAATCTTTTATATTCTTTTTTTGTTAAAGTCAAAATCTTTCTAAAGTTCTTCCACTATCTCTTTTAATAACTTTTTCTCTTCCTTTGTGAATTCATGACCTTCTAAAAGATCTGGTCTTCTTAGGTAGGTTCTTTTGAGACTTTCCTTTTTTCTCCACAACTCTATATTTTTATGGTGTCCAGAAAGCAGTGTTTCCGGAACTTTTAATCCCTCAAATTCTGCAGGACGTGTATAGTGAGGATGATCCAGCAGACCATTGTAGAATGAATCCTGTTCATAGGAATCTTTTTTTATTACACCAGGCAGGAGTCTGGCTATGGAATCAGCTATAACCATAGCTGGCAGTTCTCCTCCAGTTAACACAAAATCTCCAATGGAGATTTCTAGATCTACCTTTTCCTCTATAACCCTTTCATCTATTCCTTCATAATGACCGGCTATTATGGTGATTTCCTTTTCAGAACTGAGTTCATTGGACAAGTTTTGATGTAGTGTCACACCTTGAGGAGAGGTATAGATTACCTTTCCATCTGTATTTTCTAGTGCTCTAAATATAGGCTCAGCCTTTAGTACCATCCCTGCCCCTCCACCAAATGGAGTATCATCAGCAGTTTTATGCTTATCTGTGGTGTAATCTCTTATATCTATAATATTTATCTCCAGTGACCCGCTGTTTACAGCTCTTTTAATTATACTTTCACTTTTAAACCCAGCAAACATAGCAGGAAAAAGAGTCAAAATATTTATTTTCATGGTCTCATTCCCTCTATCAGGTCAAAAGTAACTACCCTCTTTTCAAAATCAATGTCTTTTACAAATTCTTCGACTGAAGGAACCATGATCTCTTCTTTACCACTACTAATTACATAGACATCATGACCTGCTGTTTCCATCACATCAGTAATCTCTCCTAACTCTTCCCCTTCTACAGTGACAGCCATCATCCCAATGATGTCAGAGGCATAGTATTCATCCTCTTCCATTCCTAAGATATCTTTTCTCACATAGATAGAATACCCAGATAAAGCAGTTCCTTCTGTTTTATTTGTTATCTCTTCAAAGTCAAAAGCTAATCTTTTAGGGCTTATTTTTTTTATATTTGTTACCGTCAGTATTCTGCTCATTCCACTGGTATTTTTTATAATTACCTTAGATCCCACTATTATACTCAGGTCTACAAAGTTTGACGCAACCTTGACTGTTCCCATTAGATGATGAGTTCCTGAAATTTTTCCAACTGAAATTAATTCCATATTCTTACCTCCTAATTAATCTAAAAATTCTACATTTACGTTTAATTTATCTTTTACTGCTGCTGCCTGCATTACTCCTCTGATAGCATTGGCAGTCAGACCATTTTTACCGATTACTTTTCCTAATTCACCCTCAGCCACTCTTATTTTAAATACAATAAGGTCTTTCTTTTCCTCATATGTTATATCTATTGCTTCTTGTGTTTTCACCATTTCTGAAACTATATATTTTAATAATGCTTCTAATTTTTCCATTTTTTTAATCCTCCCTATACGGCTTTTAGCCAAATTGATAATTTACAATTAAAAATGTATAATTAAATTCTAAACCTTTTTTCTTGTCACAGATAACACGGATTTTTAATGATTCTCACAGATAAAAATAATCTGTGTAAATTAGAATTTTAAATCTGTAAAATCTGCGTCAAAATATTTTTTGTTTTAATTTTCAATTCTTAGTTACTTCTAATTTTTTCCACTAATTCTTTGCTGACTCTCTTGGGTACTCCATCCTTATCTACAAAAATATTTGTGGTATTTCCAATCCCAAAGAGAGTTTCCATATCTTTATCATAAAATTCATACCTAAATTTCACTTTAATTCTATTTATGTCCACCAAGATAGTTTTTATTTTTAACTCCATATCGTATTCTATGGCCTTTATAAATTTTATATCTATATCTGATACAGGAAGAAATACTCCATCTTCCTCCAAAGATTTATAGGAGATCTTTTTATTTCTAATAAATTCAGTTCTCCCTTTTTCCATCCAAATAACATAGTTAGAGTGATATACTCTTCCCATTTGGTCAGTTTCATTATAGTAAACCCTATGGTCTATTGTATGACAATTTTTTTCCATCACTGCCTCCTATAATACGCCCTTCCAAGGTCCTTCATAGGTTATCTTAGCATATACTCCGCTTGCATCCAAATCTTCTACAACGCCTCTTACTTCATCAGCATAGAATTCAGTAGATATAATCTTTATCGTACCTAATTTGGCATCTAAAGTTCTTACTATTCCCAGTCCTTCATAAGCTTCCATTACTTTATTTATAAAATCTATATGTCTTCTTTCCGTTTGTATGAAAAATTCGTAACTTCTCATCATAATTTTTTACCTCCCTTACGCCTATGGCGACTTTTTATCCCCTTAATAAAAAATTCAGAATGGATTTTGACCTCCATTCTTAATTTTATTATTATTATTTTTCTTCTAAGACTCTGATAAGTTCCATATATTCATC
>DAOUPY010000563.1 GCA_030625925.1 Fusobacteriaceae bacterium
CTCCTAAAAATCCTGTTTTCTTTAATTTTGGAATAGTTCTCGACCATATATATACCCTCGAACTCCCCCTAGTCTCATGTCCGTCCATCCATTTTACTCTGTCTGCCATATATATATCGGTGAGCCGTCCCTGAAACCCAATGGTTTTAAAACCATTCTCTCTCAAGATTAAGGGGTAGCTAAATCTATCATAACTAACCTCATAGTAGTCTTCCTCTTTTTTTTCCAGCTCAAATTTTTCGTACCTTCTATCGCTAAATTTATATCTATTCTCTACAAGTTCAAAAGTAAGTGTTCTGCCCTCATCATCTTTAAAACTTAACTTTTTTCCTTTCAAAATTATATTTAATGCAGCCTTATCTGTTGTAATCATTAAATCATTGGGAGTATTTAAAATCATCTCCCTCATAGGATTATATTTTGATAATTCCGTATCATATAATTTTTTTCCCAGTGAGTTTTCTGAAAAATCATTCATTATTCCACCGATCATCAGGGATGTTATTATAAGTAAAATAATTTTTTTGGATTTTTTAATGATTTTTTTCCTATAAAAGAAAATAAATAATACTAAGGTAAACTGTCCTGCTAAAAATCCAGCTCTAGACCGGCATCCCAGCCAATTTATAAAAACTAAGACATAAAATAAGTAAGCTGAAATATTATATAACTTCCCCTTCACACTTAAAAAAGTTATTCCAGCAAAGAATAAAAACATAACCATCAATGATCCGCCATAGTTTGGGTTAAAATAGGTGGAATAGATAATATATTTATCAAATTTAAAATTTAAAGTCTCAGCTATTCCCCACAGCTCTTTAGGTAAGATCAGGTGTCTGCCGAAAATACTTTTAAATAGATCTAATCCAAAAAACTGAAAACTCCCTATAATTGAGATTACAAGAATTCCTGCAAAGGCCGCTCCCAAGAGTATTTTTATATCTTTTTTGGATTTTACCAAGTTGATAGTCAAAAAAGTTATTACCAAATATGAGAGCCATACAAAAATTCCTTCATACCTGTCACCTACACCCTTTAAGACGATAGGTGTAAAGGGGGAAAATACTGTAGATAAGTTAGCAAATATTCCCATAGTTATTAAAGGGATATAATATTTTGTTTTTATAAACTCTCTTTTTATAAAAAATAGTAAGAGCGCCACAGTCGACAAGGCTACGATGCAG
>DAOUPY010000364.1 GCA_030625925.1 Fusobacteriaceae bacterium
AATATATTTGAGAACACTTATATTATAGAGAGCACAGAGGGGCTGAGGTCTACCTTTATAGAGTGGAATTATAGCATCATAATTATCTAAATCATTGTAAAAATTTAGAATTTTTTGTTTATCTAAAAACGGCATATCACAAGCCGCAATGAAGCAGCTATCCTTAATAGATGAGAGAGCTGTATAGATACCTCCTAAGGGTCCTTTGTCCTTTAGGAGGTCTTCAAATGTCTCGACTTGATATTCTTTATATAAGTTTTTTTCATTGGAAATTATGACTATCTTATGGAAATCATTGAATTCTTCCAATGTTCTTTGGAGAAAAGATTCATCCTTAAATTTTAAAAAAGATTTTGTAAAGCCACCCATTCGGGAATTTTTTCCCCCTGCAAGGAGGGCAATATTTTTTTTCATGACTAAAAACTCCTAAATTATATATTTTATCGTCTAATAATAACACATGAAGATTTAAATATACAGTCTTAAGTATAGAATTAAAATAACTATTTCCCTCCTATGGCATCTACAGGACAGACTACAATACAGTCGCCGCATACGTCGCACTTTCTGTTGTTGATATGATAATCTTTATTGACCTTGTCTATTGCTTTAAATGAACATTTTTTAAAACATTTTCCGCATCTTATACAGTTATCTTTTATTTCCAGCCCAAACACCTTATCACTGAAACCATTAAAAGAGAAGTTTGTCCGGAGTAACTTATGATCACGGAATTTAGCTTCAAAATCAAAATCGAAAACTTCTCCCTTACCCCTGTGTAAAACAAAAATTCTAAGAGCGGGATATTTTTCAGCATCTTTGATTCCTACGTCAAATAATTCTTTGTTTATAGTTTTACTTTTAATCTCTTCCAGAGGGATCTCTTTGATATCTCCCGTTATTCTCATTGAATATCCAGGTTGAAATTCTGGCAGCCCGTCTTCACCGTGAGTAACCTCAGTAGATCCATACAAACCACATACAGATACCTTTTCTTCTTTTTTCAGCTGTTTATAAAAAGGCTTGGGAAACATTACCCGAAAGTATAACCCTTTGTCATCATAAGCAAAAAAATGTGCTATTCTTGTTTCCGGATACCCTTCATTGATTGTAGCAAATGTCAGGGATCCAATTGCGTCAAACTTTTCATAAATTTCTTTGATATTCATTTTATCCTCCTATTTAATTTTAAATTTATATAATTTTTTTATATGAGAAGCACTCCCATTATTAAAAATCCTGCCATTGAAAGCCCCCCTGATATGAGGGCATATGGAATCTGAGTTTTCACATGGTTCATCACAGGGACTTCTGAAATCATAGAAGCTAAGATTGTAGAGTCTGATATAGGGGAACAATGATCCCCAAAAACAGCACTGGATACAACTGCTCCTATTGTCAGATGGATGTCTACACCTAATTTTGCAGCCATGGGAATAGCTATGGGAATAAGGATTGCGGCTGTTCCTCCGCTGGTTCCAGTGGCAAATGATACAATAGATCCCATCAAAAAAATCACTGCTGGTAAAAGCATAGGATTCATATTCGTACTCATTTGGGCTATATAGGAGCCTAAACTTAATTTTTCCATTAGATTACTCAAAGTAAAGGCCAAAACCAGTACAATTGTGATTTGAAGAAAATTTGCCATTCCTTCTATGCACCATTCTATATATGTCTTAGGTTTTACTATTCCCTGAAAAATATAATAAATCCCAGTAAGTATCAAGGTTATTATTATCCCGTTAAATATTGCCACGGCTCCATTTCCAGAAGATATACTCCCCTTTCCGGTTATATATAAAATTCCAAAGATACTGGTTATTAAAATTATTGTGGGTAAAATCATATTTCGTGCTCTTGGGTTTTTGATATGATCATTTTTCTTTAAAGGAGTTTCGATAGTTGTTAAATCATCGTCGATAAAACTACTCATAACCTTGAGATCTTTTCCTGTTATAATTGTTATTCCAACCAGGATAATTGCAAAGATACTATAAAGCTGAAAGGGCATTGACTTCAATACAAAGACAAAGGGATCCCCGGTAATAGTCCCGGCAGAAATTTGGGAACCTATCGTGGTCATAAGAAATGCCCCTGCGGCATTTATGGGGAAAAGCCAGGCTACAGACGCAGATGTAGAGTCTGTGATGTAGGCCAATTTTTCCCGAGGAATCCCGTATTTATCAAAGAAAGGTTTGGCGGATATGCCAGATATAACTGTAGAACTGGTTGCTTCTATAAAGATCAGGAGCCCGATTATATAGGCTATGAGTTCAGCTCCTCTCTTAGATTTTACGATTTTTTTTTCTTCTGCTAAAAATATAAGAAGACCTTTTATTCCTCCAGAAGCTTCTATTATATGCACAAATGACCCAATCATCAGGCAGAACAATATTGATCGAACAGCCCATCCATTTAAGAAAACGTCTGCGATACTGTTTAATCCTATGAAAATACTTTCTCCGTAATAACTCAAAATCAAACCGGAAGAAATAACACCGGATAATAGGGCAGTAAAAACGTCTTTTGTGATAAAAGCTAATGTAATAGCGATAATTATTGGTAGGAGTGAAATCCATCCATAATCCATAAAAATTCAACCTCCATTTACTTTGATGTCCAAGTATTATTTTAAAAAAATAGAATTAGTAATACTAATTCTGATTTTCTCGTTTAAAATTATCATATATTTTGATCAAAATGTTTCTAAAAATTTCTTTCTCTTCATCTGTCACTTCATT
>DAOUPY010000192.1 GCA_030625925.1 Fusobacteriaceae bacterium
AAGGCCCCTATATCCTCCGGCCTGATCTCGTGAAATGACGGCAAGATCATATCATTTTTTATTATATCTTCCCCGACATTTCTAATATGCTGATAGGGGTATGCCGATTTTATTATCCTAAGGTCTCCATTTTCTAATTCCACTACTTCCTCTATCATAATAACAGCATCAAACTCAGCGTTGATAGGATTTCCTGTATTCACATATAGAAAATCACTTTCTTTTTTTAAGATTATAGGATTGGTTTCACTGGCCAACTCCGTATCTTTAGATCTGACTAATATTCCATCCATGGCTGATGCATTAAAATTAGGAGATGATACATTGGCAAAAACAGGAGCTGAGGTTACCCTTCCCAAAGATTTTTCCGTCGGAATCTTCTCTTTTTTACTATATTTTTCTATCCTGTTAAAAAACAGTGGTTTAGTTTCTTCTAAGCTGATATTATCTATAAATGTATTTCTCAAATTTCTGCCTCCTAAAATCTGTATACCCTTACTCTGCTTCCTTTTTCTAATCCCTCTATATTGTTTTCCAATATGATATATCCCTTTGATTTAGTCATAAGAGTTGTCATCCCTGATTTTCCAAAAATAGGATTAACAATTATTTCATTGTTTTCAATAGTTTTATTGATCATCTGATATGTTGTCCGCCCGGGAGTCGAGTGAAGGTTATGAGATAAGATACCATAGTAATACTCATCTTCATCCCCGCAAAAATATAAACTTTCAATAAGTTTTTTTACAACGATATTAAAAACAACTATAGATGAAATAGGGTGTCCGGGCAGACCAAAGATAAGTTTATCGTTGGATTTCCCAATAATAGTAGGTTTCCCGGGTTTTATAGAGATCCCGTGAACAAACACTTCTCCTCCATCCAAGCTCGATATAACCTTGCTGGTGTAATCGTAGTTACCGGCAGAACTTCCACCTGAAATAAGCACTATATCCGAATTTTTGGTCGATTTTTTCACCTCTTCCAATATGGCTTCAAAATTATCTTTAACTATTTTTTTTTCCACAACAATCCCTAATTTCTGGATGGCTAAAGAAAGGGTATAGGAATTTATATCCCTGATTTTTCCTTTTTTATACTCTTCATCCTCTCCTATAATTTCATCTCCTGTAGAAATTATAGAAAATTTAAATTTTTTAAATACAGATACCTCATATATCCCTAAAGAAGCTAAAACACCTACATTTTCAGGGGTTATAACGGATCCTTTTTTTAGAATAATGTCACCTGCTTTTACATCTTCTCCCAGGAGCATTATATTTTCAAAACTGCTTACCGGTTTATGAACCAATAAAGTATCTTCTAAGGTCTCACAATACTCTATCATGATCATAGAATCTGAACCTTCCGGGATCATAGCACCTGTGGGAACATATATCGCTTCCCCGCTTTCTAATTTTTTAGAGGTATCTTCCCCCATTAAAACCTCACCTTTTATGGTGAAAAATGCCGGGATACCCTGAGAGGCTCCCAGTGATTCCTTGGATTTTATAGCGTATCCATCTACTGTGGATCTATTAAATTCAGGAACATTCAGGTTCGCTGTAATATTTTCACACAAGACTCTATCCAATGAATCTTCCAATTTACAGATCTCCTCTTTTCCTTTAAGCCTTGGTATCTTTTTTAAAATTAATTCCTCTATCTCATCTATATCAGTTACCTTTAGAAAATTCATATTTTAACTCCTCTTTTATCTCTTTCCTAATTTTTCTAAAACTATTTTTTCTCCCTTTAAATTCTCAAAGAAGTTATGATCGTGAGTTACAATAATTATAGTATTACCTTGCTCGTTATACTTTTTCAATATATCTATAAGCTCAAGTTTTGCTTCTTTATCCAGATTCGCTGTAGGTTCATCTAACATCAATAGTTTTGGAGAAAATGAAAGTGCTCTCACAATTGCAACCTTTTGAGTTTCACCACTTGAAAGTTTAGAAGCCTCCTTGTTTTTTAATTCCTTTAAATTAAAGATCTCCAATAGATCTCCCATACTTTTATCAATATTTTTTCTTCTTCTGATCTTCAAGGGGTACGCAATATTTTTATAGACATCTCCCTTGAGCATATATGGATTTGCATCTACCAATGAAACATCTTTTTCTACAAAAGAATCATCTATTTTTCCCTGATATTCTTTATCTATCTTAGCTAAAATATTTAATAAGGTAGATTTCCCTGCTCCATTTTCTCCTAATAAATAGCTGACTCCGCCATTTTTAAAAGTAAGTTCTGAAATATTTAAAACATCTTTCCTATTAAAAAATTTTTTTAAATTTTTAATCTTAATATCCTTTATCACGACTAGTTATTCACCTCGATCTTATGAACATATATAAAGTTATTAATTAAAAATGTAATCCCCAATAATATTATCCCCAGGGCTATCCCTGTAGAATAATCCCCCATTGAGTTTAACATCGATATAGACGTTGTCATTACTCTGGTAGACCCCTTGAGGTTCCCTCCTACAATCATTACTGCCCCTACCTCTGTTATTGCACGGGAAAAACAAGTAATAACTATGATCAATAACTCATCTTTTAGTTCATACAAAATTAAAAACAACCTATCTTTTCTCTTCCCCCCCAATATTTTTCCTACCCTGTTTATTTTTCGTGCTTTGGACCGGCTCAATGTATAGGTCAAGCTTAGGCACAGGGGTAAGATCAGTAATGACTGAGCTATTACAATGGCTGCAGGAGTGTATAAAAGTTGTAAAAAACCAAATATTGAGTTTCTAGACAGCACCAAAGCTATCACTAATCCTACCACTACTGACGGGATCCCCATCAAAGAGAATATTGTTCTGGCAAAAAATACTTCTCCTTTAAATTTTTTCAGTCCTAATTTTAACCCTAGGGGTATGAAAATCATTGAAATTATTGTTGTTGAGATAAAGGCAACTCCTACTGATAGAAAAATAACTTCATACAGTTCCTTATTCAAAGATATTATCAGCTGAAATGCCCTTATAAATCCATTCAATATATAATCCATATTTTTCCTTTTTTAAGTTTAGTTCACAATAAATTAAAATCTCTGTATTTATCCCCCGATACTTACCATATTTTTCTTTATATATTTTTTTTCATTCAACCTGTGTTCCTTTGGTTTTTCTCCCATAATTTTCTTAAGAGCTTCCAAGGGATCCTTTTCTTCTAAAACTTCTAGCAAGTCATATTCTATATCTGAATGCAGGCACAGTTTTAACTTTCCTTCAGAAGTTATCCTTATTCTGTTACATGATGAACAAAATTTATTTGAATTAGGAGATATAATTCCTACTTCTCCCTTTGAGTCCGGTATTTTATAAATTTTAGCTACATTTTCTTCCCTATAAAATTTCAATTCCCTGTATTTTTTTATAACTTCTTCTGCTGAATAATATTTACCTTTTCCCCACTCTATATTGTCTCCCATTGTCATCAATTCAATAAATCTTACTTGAATCTTCCTGTCTTTGGTAAGTTTTATAAACTCTCCTATTTCATCATTGTTAAAACCATTGATCAAAACACAATTTATCTTTACAGGAACCATGTTTAATTCTTCTAATTTATCTATAGCTAAGAAAATTTTATTTAAACCATCTACCCCTGTTATATCTTTAAATTTTTCCTTCTTAAATGTATCCAGGCTTAAGTTTACTCTGGCTAATCCGGCTTTTTTCAGCTCCTCTAATTTCTCTGATAATAACAGTCCATTGCTGGTCATGGTAATCTCTTCTATCCCAGCTATCTCTTTTATCCCGCTGACTATCTCTATCAAATCTTTTCTTAACAGAGGTTCCCCCCCTGTTAACCTGATTTTTTTTATTCCCATTTTTGAGAATAATTTTACTAAATTAATAATCTGCTGCTCGGACATAGTTTTTTCAAAACAATTTGTATTATCCTGGGGGCTGCAATACTTACATTTAAAATTGCAACTATCTGTCAACGAAATTCTTAAGTAGTCTATATCTCTGCTGTATGAATCTAACATATTCCCCCCTCTATTTCCTGGCACAATCTCCTGTTTGTTTTAATAAAATTTCTAACCCGTGGTGCACCGGTTCTAATATATATTCTAATATTTCTTTTACCGCTTTGGGGCTTCCAGGAAGATTGATAATCAACGTATTCTTTCTGATCCCTGCTACGCCTCTGGACAGCATTCCACGATTAGTAATCTTCATACTAAACGCTCTCATAGCCTCTGGTATCCCAGGTGTCAGCCTTTCTATTACTCTCAGAGTTGCTTCCGGCGTTACATCCCTTGGAGAAAACCCTGTTCCTCCTGTAGTTAGGATCAAATCTACATCTCCTCTATCTACTATTTCTAGAAGTTTCCTCTCTATAAGGTCTTCCTCATCTGGAATGAGGTCTGTTATAATAACTTCATACCCAACTTCTTCCACACAGTCTATAATTACTTTTGTACTTTTATCTTCCCTTTCACCTTTGGACCCTTTGTCA
>DAOUPY010000452.1 GCA_030625925.1 Fusobacteriaceae bacterium
ATATAAAAAGGGTCATAATATCTAGAACAGATAAGATAGGGGATTTGGTATTATCAATCCCCAGTTTTTTTATGGTGAAAAAAATGTATCCCAATGCCGAAATAATAGTTTTGGTGAGAAAATATAACTATGAGATAGTAAAAAATCTACCCTATATTGATAGAGTAGTTAAAATAGATGATTATAGAAGGGTAGAATTAATAGAAAAAATAAAATATTTTAAAGCAGATGTATTTATAGCTCTATATAACGATGAATTTGTGATGCAGTTAGCTAAAGCCAGTGGCGCTAGGGTTAAAATAGGTCCATTATCAAAAATAAAGTCATTTTTTATATACAACAAAGGTGTTTTGCAAAAAAGATCTAAGTCAATTAAAAATGAAGCTGAGTATAATCTAGATTTGGTAAAAAAATTAGATTGTAAAAAATTTGATGATCTATTAGAGTTAAATACTGAAATTTATTATGAGGAAAAACACAGAAAAGCAGTGGAAGTATTCATAGCAGAAAAGAAGATGAAATCTCCGATATTAGTAATAAATCCATTTATGGGTGGAAGTGCCAAAAATATAAGTGACGAAGAGTATATAGAGTTAATAAAGGCCGTACTAGATAAGATTACAGATATAAATGTAGTGTTGACATGTCATATATCGGAAGAAGACAGAGGACAGAGGATATTAGACGCCGTAGGAAATCAAAGAGTGCATCTATATGCCAATGGAGGAGATCTCCTAAATCTGGCAGCAATGATAGATAAAGCAGATGTATATTTCGGCGGATCAACAGGTCCGACGCATATAGCAGGATCGTTGAAAAAGAGTATTGTAGCTATCTACCCCAATAAAAAAACTCAAGCACCTTTGAGATGGGGAGTATTTGGGCATAGGGATGTAACCTATATAGTTCCTGATAGAGATAAAAAGGAAAATTATAAACATAAATTTTTTGACAGCTACACAGATGAGACAAGGGAAGAGATAGTAGGAGCGATAGAAAAGAAGCTTTTGACGCAGACTTTTAGAAACTAATTTTTTTGACACAGATAGCACAGATAGAAAACTAAATTAACACAGATTTAATTTGAGGTGAAGTTATGTTTTATGAAAAAGAGTTAACTTATCAAATTATAGGAATAGCTATGGAAGTATATAATGAATTAGGTTATGGTTTTTTAGAAAAAGTATATGAAAAATCATTATTAATAGAATTTAAAGAAAAAGGTTTAAACGCTGGAAATCAAGTTCCAA
Organism: Fusobacteriaceae bacterium; assembly: GCA_030625925.1. Classification (GTDB taxonomy): domain Bacteria; phylum Fusobacteriota; class Fusobacteriia; order Fusobacteriales; family Fusobacteriaceae; genus Psychrilyobacter. The sequence goes on from DAOUPY010000452.1 coordinate 1,251, forward strand.
TAGATGTTTATTATCATGGTGAAAAAGTTGGTGATTACATAGCGGACTTAATTGTGGAAGATAAAGTTATTATTGAATTAAAAGCAATTGAGAAGCTAAATAAAATTCATAGTGCACAGTTATTAAATTATTTAAAAGCAACTAATATAAAAGTAGGTTTATTAATTAATTTTAGTAATGGTGGGCTAGAATACAAAAGAGTAGTTAACTAAATCTGTGAAAATTAGATTCTAAAATCAGTGTAATCTGTGTCAGGTGTTTTGAATTTGGTTTAGGTCAATGAATTGGAGGAATATTATGGGGGTTAGGGAATTAAATAGAAAGTTACAGGATTTTTTGAGACCTAAAAGATTGGCTTTAGGAAGAATTTTGTGGGACCGTAAGGAACTTTCTCTTTCGGATTCTCCTTCTTTATTAAAGAAGGAGGAGGTAGAGGCTAAAGGAGCTAATTATAAAATCAATCTTATAAAAAATAAGAATATTAAATCAATTTTATTTATCCGTAATGATGGGAAGATCGGAGATATGATTATCAATACTTTGATGTTTCGTGAGATAAAAAAAGCATATCCACAGATAAAGATCGGTGTAGTTACCAGAGGAGCTAACAGGCAGGTTATAGCGAATAATCCCTATGTGGATAAGATCTATAATTACAGTAAATCTAATGGGGAGTTAAAAAGCTTAGCCAATGAGATAGCGTCTGAAAAATATGATCTTTTAATTGATTTTTCAGAGATGCTGAGAGTAAAGCAGATGAAGTTTATTAATCTGTGTAAGGCTGGGATCAACATGGGACTCAATAAGGCTGATTGGAGCTTATTTGATGTGTCTGTGGAATACACAAGGATGGATCAGCATA
>DAOUPY010000307.1 GCA_030625925.1 Fusobacteriaceae bacterium
TCAACGATATCTTGCATTGGCTGCCTTGTTTTTTCCATATTAAATCCTTCAATTGGACAAGAATCTATTTCTATAGAAGCTGCCCCTGTCATCATATTTCCCATGGCTATATATGTTTGTTTCGTAGCCCAGTCAAAGATAGCTTTTTCCGAATCCAGCAATTTAAAATCTTCTTTCTGAAATTTTTCATAAGCCTGCCCTCTCATTTCTACCACATCATTTGGATAACTACTCATATAATTTTAATTTATTGAAAAATCTCACTATATTTCTCATAGTTATCTATTTTTATATATTTTCCGTCTCTATATACAGCAGGCCTTACTCTCTTTCTTTTAATAGCATCTATCAAATCTTTTTCAGTTTCAATATCATCTAAAAATTTTGTACAATATTTACCTATTGCATCGGTAGTATGGCAATCACTGGCTGCTGTAGCCGCTAAATTTAATTCCATGGCACTTTCAAAGGCATTTAAATTATTGTGAGACTTTGTACTGCCATTAAAAGTTTCGATAGCAGTAAGACCTCTTAGATTTTTTAGGTGTTTTCCACAGCCTCTGTTATTTTCTCTGAATGGATGAGCGGCAATGGTAACTCCCCCCTTAGAATTGACTAAATCTATTAATTCCTGAGCATAAAGTTTTTCTGTAGGAATATCATCTAATCCAAAAACCAATATATCGCCTTCATGGGTTAGGATTTCAGCTCCTACAAAGATTTTAAAATCATGTTTTTTCCCGTATTGAACAGCGTATTCCTTAACTTTATTGTTATCGTGATCTGTGATACAAATCCCATTAAGTCCCATTGTTTTTGCTCTTTTTACAATCTCTGAAATTCCAATAAAACTATCATCTGAACCCTCTATACAGTGCATATGCGTATCTATAAACATTTTTTTCTCCTTCTTCTAAATATAATTTTTTTCTGATTTATAACATAGATATTAATAATTTTTTTATGTTTAATCCTCCATTTTTTCTCCATAAAAAGCAACGTGATGTTGCTTCCAGATAACAAAAAAATGGTTCAATAAAAACAGGGAGTATCCTCCATATATATATTGATAATTTTTTTCAGTAAAGCCCCCATGAACAATGGCATAAAAATATGAATCCCTTTAGGATCTTGCTTTATAGAATTTTAAAGTTTTGTATTAAATATAAAAGATGATCTATGCAGAAAAAAAGCGAATAGGTATAGTTTTTAAACTATAAGAAAAGAAGTTAGGAACAGAAATATCTCTAAACCGACCTTATCTATACTATCCATTTGCAGTAGATCTCGTAACTTCCACCGGAAGTTTCAACTAATTGTCAGTTTCATTGAAATTTTTTCATAGTCCCTCCTAAAAAAAATTTTATTAATTTATTATGTCTTATTTTACAGTATATTCAAATATGATGTCAATTTTTTTTTAAAATTTCATTATAATATATGATATACTGTTTAAGTATATAAGAGAATTAAAACTAGTACATGGAGGAGAATATTTTGAGTTTGAAAAAAAGTGATTATATTAGAACCATTATAATTGGAATAATTAGCGGAATAGCCTTATTAATAGTAACTAGATAAACAGTAAAAAAGATTCCATGGGGGAGGCAACATATTGAAGTTAAAAGTTTTAGTAGATAATAATACATATATTGATCAATATTACTGTGGGGAACCAGCTGTTTCATATTATATTGAAGACGAGGATATTAGTTTATTATTAGATGTAGGATATTCTGATTTATTTTTAAAAAATTCTACTGCATTAGGTGTAAATTTAGAAAATATAAGCTCCATCGTTATCTCACATGGTCACGATGACCATACAAGAGGATTAAAATACTATTTTGAAAAAAATCGTAAAAAAAATATTTCTATTATTGCTCATCCAGATGCATTTAACGAAAAAAAATTTGATGATTTAAAAATTTGTTCTCCTATTTTACAGGAAGAACTAAAAGAAAAATGTAATTTAATCCTTTCAAAAAACCCTATTAAAGTTAGTAAAAATATAACTTTTTTAGGAGAGATACCTCAAATGAATAATTTTGAAAATCGAAAAGCTATTGGCACACAAATTGTTAATGGAAATTCCGTTGATGATTATGTAATGGATGATACAGCCCTTGCATATAAAAATGAGAATGGTATTTATATTATTACAGGATGTTCTCATAGCGGGATATGCAATATAATAGAATATGCAAAAAAAGTATGTAATGATGATAGGGTATTAGGAGTTATAGGAGGCTTTCATTTATTTGAAGTAACCGAACAGGTCGATAAAACTATAGATTATCTAAAAGAGAACAATTTAAAGGCATTATATCCTTGCCATTGCACTTCATTTGCTGTTAAAGCAGAAATAAACAAAACTTTACCTGTCAAAGAAGTTGGAGTAGGTTTAGAAGTAAACTGGTAAAGTTAAAATATAATTAAAAAAGACTCTAAAATTTATACCCTAAGCTGTAAACCAGGCACTAAAAAAAAGTGCCTTAAAGTTTACAGGTTTTTTATATACTTTAAAATAAAAATTAAGGAGTTCATTATTTATATCAAGAATTCTCTAATCCCCCCATAATTAGCGAAGAGCCTTAATTTTTAGCAATTATTGGGGTCTTTGAGATTTTTTTTAATCGATCAATCCTCTTAAATTATTTTCAAAAAATCTTTTGAACCCATCTTCCATCTTGTCTTTATTTTCAGATTTATTGTCTATTTCTAAATAATATTTTCCACTTTGAATCTCTTTAGAGAGTGAATCTATTGGGAATCCTAGTAATCTTTTTTTATATGGCTTTTCTGAGATTATAAACTTCTCTGATGATATTTCAATTCCCTGATAGCTAAACTCTGTTTCTTCATCTAAAATTAAGTATATAGCATTTTCATACCACCCTATAATTTCTCCGCCATTTTTTTTAGCAATTTCAGAATAATGCTCAATCATCCCATCATCTGAAAGTTCTTTTCCATTTATTCTTCTGACATTCACACCAGGCTGATCTTCATTTTTTAACCCTTCTAAATACAATCCTGTATCACAAGCAAAAACAGGAATTTTAAATTCTTTAAAGTACCCTCTGGCTTTTTTCTCTGCATTCTCCAAAGGAGTTTCCCCATCTTCTATTATTTTTATCGAGTTTTTTTCTGCCTCTTTCAGACCAATTATCTCAATCCCTAACT
>DAOUPY010000356.1 GCA_030625925.1 Fusobacteriaceae bacterium
AACCTCTAAACTCTTCAATATCTCTTTTTCTTTTTCCCTTGTTATATCACAATATTTAAATAATTTTTCCTTGATAATTTCCAATCCTAAAACCCCTTTTTTACATCCATCCTCAATGTCAGATATTGTATATGCAATGTCATCTGCTGCTTCTAATAGATAAACTAGGGGATAACGCACTATTTCATCATCCTTGTTTTTTATCTCCAAACTATCAAATATTTTTTCAAATGATTCCTTTTCACTGGAGAAATATCCAAACTTTTTATAGCTGGGATCTTCATTTTTTATACATCCCTCTGTAGAAGACCTAGGATATTTTATTACTGTGGCTAAAGTTTGAAACGAAAGATTAAGTCCGTTTTCATCCCTTAGATATTGAAGTTTTTTTAGGAGTCTGAAAGCCTGGGCATTCCCTTCAAATTTTTCAAAATCATACCGTTCTTCCAGTAACCAAGAATATCCATAAAAATCAATGTTATTTTCAAATTTATCTGCAAAATATTTAGTATAAAAATCATGGATGATAAATTCTCCATAATGACCAAAAGGAGGGTTGCCTATATCGTGCACCAGAGAGGCCGCCTTTAAAATACTTTCAATCATCCCTTTCTTCTCTTCTGGCAGTTCCTTCATCTCTATCAGCTTTTCCTCTACTTTATTTCCTATTATTTGTGCTATTGTAGACACTTCTATGGAGTGAGTCAGCCTTGTTCTGACAAAATCATTGCTCTCCAAAGGATATATTTGAGTCTTATTTTGCAGCCTCCTAAAAGCTGAACTGAAAATGATCTTAGATGAATCTTTCTTTAATTCCTCCAATTGATTTTCTATATTTTTACTCCTAAAATATTCTACATCCAGTAATTTATCCCACTTCATAGTCTCCACCCTTTTATAAAATCTATTTTATTAAAATCTTGTTTCCCTCAAGCTTTCTCCATATTGATTTCTCCCATCCTCTCCCTCTCTAGCCATTAAGATTAAGAACCAAATCCACCCTATCAACGGAATAAACATCACCAGCTGCATCCACCCACTCTTTCCAATATCATGCAGTCTTCTTATGGCTACTGCAATTCCTGGAATCAGTATAAATAATGCATATACCCCTGAGAGAATACCACTTTCAGGTAAAATTATTCGTTCCACTGTAGCAATTGCCATACTTATTGCAAAATTCACCAATATAAATATCCAATATTGCCTCCTGTCAGATCTGCCGCCAAAATCGTTATACCGCCTCAATACTTCTAAATAATAATTCATCCGTTCTCCCTCCTCTTTTTTTTTATAATCTACCAAATATATACTCATTTTCCTTTTTATATCCCTCCTGATACTTTTTAACTTCACACTTATATCCTTCTTGGAATATCCCTATTTATAGAGTATACTTCTACTAAAAAATTAATTTCAGGGAGGAAGAAATATGTATGAAGGGAAACTGGTACGACTACGGGAGTATCGAAAAGAAGATGTGGAAAAAGCTAAGGAATTTTTAAATGATTTTGAGGTGAGAAAAAATTTACAGCCTGCAATACCTTACCCGTATACATTGGAAGATGAGGAAAAATGGTACAGTGGTATCAGTGCTGTAAAAGATACTTACACATTTGCTTTAGAAACTCTAGAGGGCAGATATATTGGTGGATGTGGGATAAATAGTGTTGACTGGAAAAACAGCAAGGTAGTCATAGGTATATTTATAGGAGATAAGGAATATTGGGGTAAAGGATACGGCAGTGATGCCATTAATACCTTGGTTAAGTTTATATTTGAGGAGATGAATATCAATAAGATAACTCTCTGTGTCTATTCTTTCAATGAAAGAGCCATCAAATGTTATGAAAAATGCGGCTTTACCAGAGAAGGACTTCTAAGGGAAGAACTTTTCAGACAGGGCAAATATCACGATGAGATCATGATGAGTCTGTTGAGAAGGGAATATTATAAATAAAAACCTGCCTAATAATTAGAGATTAATCCTCTAATTATTAGGTAGGTTTAGTTTTAGTTTACACTAAAATTTTGATACACCCTTTACTATTACATCTGTTAATTCTATTTTTTCATCTAAGATAACTAAATCTGCTGTATATCCACTGGCTACTTTTCCATACCTGTCATCTATATCTACCGCTTCAGCAGGATATAGCGATGCCATTCTCAGAGCTTCTTCCAAAGATACTCCTACATGTTCTACTAAATTCCTGACTCCCTGAATCATTGTCAATACCGATCCAGCTAATGCTCCATCTTCATTTCTAAGCTGTCCATCTATATGAAAACACCTCTTACCTTCAAACATAAACTCAGACATATCAGTTCCTGCAGGTGATGCTGCATCTGTAACAAGATATAATCTGTCTCCCAATATCTCTTTTGCTATTCTGACACTGGCATAATGACAATGAAATCCATCTACTATTATTCCCGCTCTTATATCTTTAGAGTCAAATATGGCTCCTACAACTCCTGGTTTCCTATGATTAAGCAGACTCATAGCATTGTATAGGTGGGTTGCCAAGGTTATCCCATAAGGTTTCTTTTCCATTACCTCCTCATAGTCAGCATTGGTGTGACCTAGAGCTACTTTTACTCCGCCTTTTGTCAAAGTTTCTATATGCTCAGCTTTTGCATTTTCAGGTGCCAGAGTAAGGATAATTGTTTTTGATTCAGATATTTTTTTTATCATCTCATCTGATAAGATCCTTATTAAATCTTCCCTATGAGTCCCTTTTTTATCTGCCGATATATACGGTCCCTCTATATGAAGCCCCAATACTCCTAAG
>DAOUPY010000499.1 GCA_030625925.1 Fusobacteriaceae bacterium
GAATTGGCTGATTATATAGGAAATAGGAGAAAATAAAACTAGGGATCACGACTTGTGATCCCTAGTTTTTTTTAGAAAAAAATTATACGTGAAAACTATATCTAAATCATTAAAAATCAAAATCTTTTAATCTGTTACAGAACACTTATTGTGGTTATTGGACTCTAGAAGAGGTGTTGATTTTTTTTCAAAATATACAACTAATTTCTTGACTTAATATAAAAAATATGGGAATATATAATTGTGTAAAGATTCACTTACATGAAAAAACGTAAGTGTAAACCTAAGAAGTTTAAATTTAAGGAGGTGAAAATTTAATGAGTATGAAAAAGTTCAAGTTTGTGCTAAAAATGGCCGTAGGAGCTCCTTCTAAATCAATAGTAAATATAGACGAGGAAGTGAAAAGAGGACAGTGTATAGCTGAACCAATTTCATTAGGCTGTAAAATACATTCAAGTATAGACGGTATAGTGAAAAAAATAACCGATTCTTATATAGAGGTTTGTGAGACCGAAGAAAATTTAAATGACTATTTAAAAATAAAAGAATGCGAAAATATTTCTGAATATGCATTTGAAGCAGGAATAGTAGGATCAGGAGGGGCAGGATTCCCTAGTCACATTAAATTATCTACAAAACTAAATGGAGGTTTTGTATTAGCAAATGCAGCTGAGTGTGAACCGGTATTATCTCATAATGTAGAGTTGATGGAAAAAAATCCAGAAATCATAGTAAAAGGTGTTAAATATGCTATGGAATCTACAGGAGCTGACAAAGGTTATATAGCTATGAAGCCAAAGTATTTAAAAGCAGCAATAGCAATGGGTAAAGTTTTGAAAAACTATGAAAACATAGAAATAAAATGGCTGCCGAATATGTATCCTGCTGGAGATGAAAGGGTAATAGTTAGAGAAACTTTAGGAATAGAGTTAGAACCAGGAGAACTGCCATCAAAGGCAAATGCTGTAGTATTTAATGTAGAAACATTAAAGAACCTAGTGTTAGCGATAGAAGATAGAAAACCTGTTATTGATAAAGATATCACTGTAGGTGGAAGAGTAGTAGAAGCTGAAAAAGGTAGAGTATTCTTAGATGTTCCAATCGGGGCAACTGTAAAAGACTATATCGAAAAATGCGGCGGATACATTCAACCATATGGAGAGATAGTTGCTGGCGGACCATTTACTGGAAGCGCTATAACTGAAGATGCACCTATAAGTAAAACTACAGGTGGAATATTAGTTGCAATGCCATATCCAAAAGATACAAGAAAAATGGGAATAATCGCCTGTGAATGTGGAGCTGGAGAAGAAAGATTAACTGAAATAGCTCACGGAATGGGTGGAGAAGTAGTAGCAGAAGTAAAGTGTAAGAGAATGGTAGAAGTTAATGGTAGATATAGATGCGATAAGCCGGGAATTTGTCCAGGGCAAGCAGAAAAAGTATTGTTTTTAAAGAGCCAAGGTGCAGAAGTAATAATAACAGGAACTTGTGAAGACTGAACGAATACAGTTATGACTGTAGCTCCTAGGTTGGGAGTACCTGTTTATCATAGTACCGATCATGTGTTACGTGGTGCAAGACATAAAATTTATAGAAGTAAGAAAAAATAAAAATATATGAGAGTTAGCTTTGTACGTTAACTCAATCTTAAAGGAAATCAGGAGGGAAAAATGTCAATCACTATAGAAACTGCAAAAGAGCATGCAATGGATCACGCTGTAAGTTGTTGTAGATTTGAGGCTGGAACAATAATCGAGCCTTCAAATTTAGAGGACCCAGCAATATTCTTTGACTTAGAAGAGTC
>DAOUPY010000232.1 GCA_030625925.1 Fusobacteriaceae bacterium
CTACCTATGGTATTTATCAGTATGGACCATCCCAGGAGTTAAAGGATTATTCTTCAGATCAGGTTTCATTCAGATATGAATACCGGGACAAAAGATTTACCGATGAGGAACTCAGAAGTTATGCTGCATCAGAGTATAACAAAGATAAGTTGGAAATCACCCCGGCCGAAATAAGCCGGGTAAAGCAGATTTTAAATGAAAGAAACGATAATCAATTGGACTTTAGTTTAAATTCTATTATGTTTGAAGAGATGAACCGTCCTGAGTATAAAAAATACTTCACCCTTTCCCTCATGGCAAAAGTACACAGGGAAGCCTATAACCAAAGTAATGATTTCTTTGGAAGTTTAAAGGAATTAGAAGGAGATATTTATGGTTCATATAAAAGGTTTGGCCTGGGATATACATATAATGAAGAGGCCAGCTTCAACAGTAATTATGACAGGGATATCACCAAGCAGGAGCATGAATTCAGGCTGCGAGCCGGTATAGGAAAGCCCAGCCAAGGGTGGAATATAAAATTATCCTATAAAACCGAACTTAACGATGAAGATGAATATGGTATCTACCTCGGGAAAGAGATGGGATACTATGAATGGTCTGTTGGGTATACCAAAGATTACGACAGAAATACCAAATCATATGACGATCGTTTAGCTGTTCAATTTACCCTCCTTACATTCCCGACAAATCCTCTCTTCGGAATTGGATATAAGGATAAGAATGGAAGTATGAGTCCTAACCTATGGCTTGGTAGCGGAGTAGAAGTAGATGAACCAAATAACTAATACACATTTTGACATTTTGAACAAAATATGTTAGAATTTTCAGATAATAATATTTCAGCAGGAGTTTAGACTATGAGATTACTTACCACCACAACGGATACTTTTATTTAGATTTGTAAATATACAGATCTTATTTCCCTTGTAAAAATATAAGTTTTGTATCTGTCTGGAATGAATAAATATTTAACCCATCTAGATGATACTCTAGGTGGGTTCTTTTTTGTAAAAAAAAATTAAATTATATAAAAAAATTGAGGAGTGATGTAAAGATGATTAAGATAACTTTACCAAGCGGGGATATCAAAGAATTTGACAGCCCGGTTAATATGTTTCAAATTGCCAAAAGTATAAGTAACTCACTGGCTAAAAATGCTGTAGCGGCTAAAGTTGATGGAAAGTTAGTAGATATGACTACAGTACTTTCAGAGGATGCTGCTGTAGAACTTATCATGCCTAACAGTGAAGAGGGAATAGAGATCATCAGACATTCCACTGCTCATCTTATGGCTCAGGCTGTAATCAGACTTTTCCCTGAAACTAAAGTAGCTATAGGACCATCTATCGAATACGGATTCTATTATGACTTTGATCCAAAAGAGCAATTCACAGAAGATGATCTGGCTAAAATCGAAGCTGAGATGAAAAAATTAGTCAAAGAAGATATTAAAATAACTAAAGAAGATATTTCTAAAGAAGATGCAATCGCAAGATTTAAGGAAGCAGGAGAGGACTATAAGGTAGAGATTATTACTGATATTGCAGTAGGAGCTCTTACTCTTTATTCTCAAGGTGAATTCACAGATCTATGTCTTGGACCTCACGTACCTTCTACTAGATATTTAAAGTCATTTAAACTTATGTCGGTAGCCGGGGCTTACTGGAGGGGAGATTCTTCTAACAAGATGTTACAAAGAATCTACGGTATAGCTTTTGATTCAGATAAAGCATTAAAACTTCATTTAAAATTCTTAGAGGAAGCTGAAAAAAGAGATCACAGAAAATTAGGTAAGGAATTAGATCTATTCTTTATGAGTGAATATGGTCCAGGGTTCCCATTTTGGTTACCAAAGGGAATGGAATTAAGAAATGTATTGGAAAACCTTTGGAAATCAGAGCACAAAAATGCTGGATATCAAGAAGTTAGAACTCCTATCATGCTTAATAAAGAATTATGGGAAACTTCTGGTCACTGGTTTAACTACAAGGAAAATATGTATCTTTCTGAAATAGATAAACATGAATTCGCTATAAAACCTATGAACTGTCCTGGAAGTGTTTTAGTATACAAACATGACTTACATTCTTATAAAGATTTCCCTATTAGAATGGGTGAATTAGGTATCGTGCATAGACATGAATTCTCTGGTGCATTACACGGATTATTCAGAGTTAGAAACTTTACACAGGATGATGCTCATATCTATATGACACCTGATCAAATCGAAGAGGAGATCATAGGAGTTATCAACTTAATCGATAAATTCTATAATAAGTTATTTGGATTTGAATATAGTATCGAACTTTCTACTAAACCTGAAAAGGCTATTGGATCAGATGACATATGGGAGAAAGCTGAATCTGCATTAGAAGGAGCTATGAAAAAAATTGGATTAGATTATAAATTAAATCCAGGAGACGGAGCATTTTATGGTCCTAAATTAGACTTCAAAATCAAAGATTGTTTAGGTAGAGAGTGGCAATGCGGAACTATCCAGCTTGACTTCAACCTTCCTGAAAGATTTGATATGAACTATATTGGGGAAGATGGAGAAAAGCATAGACCAGTTATGATCCATAGAGTAGTTTATGGTTCGGTTGAAAGATTTATCGGAATTTTAATTGAGCATTTTGCAGGTGCTTTCCCACTATGGCTGGCTCCTACACAAATAAAATTACTTACTCTAAATGATGAAGTAGTACCATATGCTAAGGAAGTTATGACCGAATTAGCTAAAGCTGGAATTAGATGTGAATTGGATGACAGAGCTGAAAAAATAGGATATAAGATCAGAGAAGCTAATGGTAAATACAAGATTCCTGTACAGCTTATCTTAGGAAAAGCTGAGGCTGAAGCTAACGAAGTCAATGTAAGAAGATTCGGTTCAAAAGATCAGGAGACTATGAAATTAAATGATTTCATCTCTATGATAGTAGAGGAAGCAAAAATAAAATTTGATAACTAAGATATAATATAAAAGCTAGAAAATCATAGATTTTCTAGCTTTTTTTAGTGTGTAAACTTCACAAAATCTTTTCTTTCTAACTCATAAATTTTTATCAAATGTAAATTTTCTAGGTTTTTCACTAATATTTCTTTAGTCTTTGTATGTTTCATATTATTATTTATCATCACTTTTCCTGAGTTTAGATTTTCAGCTAGGTGTCTAGCACTTAGTTTTTCAAAACCTATTTCATTAAAAAGGTAATCCATCATTAGATTTAGAGCATTTGTCATTATTTTTTTATTCCAAAATTTTAACCCTAAACAGTATCCTATTTCTCCTACTTTCTTATCTAAATCTTGATTTACTAAATCAATACTTCCCACTACTTCATTATCTACTTCTATTGCCCACCTATATCTTGTATCACTATATTCAGTTACCCATGATATCAGAAGTCCTCTCGTTAATTCAATATTTTTATGGGGGTCCCATGTTATATACTCTGTTACTTTTTTATCATTACAATAATTTTTAAACATATCATATTCATCACCTAGCTTAAATTTTCTCAAAACGAAATTTTCATGTATTAAAGTTTTAGTTCCTAAATTTTTCATTTTTCCTTCCCCCTTTCTTTTTCAATAGTATATAACATCTTATAATAAAAAGCTAATTCCTATTATAGAAATTAGCTTTTATATTGTTATCTATTTTTCCCATTCAGCTGTCATCTTTAATCTTTTTATCCCTTTTTTTATAGATCTAGCTTTAAACATACTGATTCCTCTAATTTCCATAAAGTCCTCTTCTGTCAATTCCAATATTTTAGATAAAATTTCATGTTTACTAATTATTTTCTCGGTGTCTTTTCTCGTAATCCTTGTGATCTTATTTAAGATTCTGTATCCCTTGGTATCTAATTCCATATCAAAGGTCGCAGCTGATCTTCCATAGCCCAAAGCACCGGCTATATTTTCTGACTCCAAAAGTTCCAAATCTCCTAAT
>DAOUPY010000354.1 GCA_030625925.1 Fusobacteriaceae bacterium
CTATAATGGGAATTATGCCGGTATCAAAGATAGGACATACCACTTATGATTTAAAAAAATACCATATAACAGATCTATTGACAGAGGAATTTAGTAGATATTAAATTTTAAAAAAGGTAGATCTTATAAATAAGAAACTTCCAAAATAAATAAAATACTAGGAGGCATAAGATGAAAATACACAGAAAAATAATGGTATTAATGGGGATATTACTTATAGCAATAGTTTCTATTGCTGAAGTAAATGGAGAAAAAAAAGAACAATTGAACAAGGTGTTATCAGATATATCTTTTTCATTGGAAACAACCCACTATAAAGATTTAGATATAGATGATGAATTTTCTAAAAATGTATTAAAAAATTATCTGGACATATTGGATTATAATCATCAATATTTTACTTGTGCTGAAGTTGATGAAATCTATAAAAAGTGGGGAACACAATTAGATGACGATTTTTTAAAAGGAAATTCTAAAGCCGCTTTTGAAATCTATGATATTTATAAAGATGCTGTAGAAAGAGTAGTTGAGTATCAAACTAAACTGCTGAAAAATCCTGAAGACTTAGATTTTACTAAAGATGAAAAATTAATTTATGACAGAGAGGACGAGCCATATTTTTTGACAGAAAAAGAATATAAAAACCATTGGAAGAAGATGTTGAAGTCATCTATATTATCCCTGGAAGAGTATGAAGAGCTGACATACGAAGAGAGTATTCTTAGAGTAAAGAGCAGGGTGGCCACAAGAAAAAAATTATTGGATAAAAAAACTACAGATGATATATATTCATATTTTGTAAATGCATTCTTAAAGGAGTATGATCCTCATACTACCTACCTTTCAGCTAAGGAAATAACAGATTTTAATATCAGCATGAAACTGCAGCTTTCAGGAATAGGAGCAGTACTTACTGGGGAGAAAGGATTGATTAAGGTTGTAAAAGTGATGCCCAATGGACCTGCTGCAAAGGGTAAGGAACTACAGCCCGAGGATAAAATAATAGCTGTAGCCACAGACGGAAAGGTATTTGAAGATATAATGGATTGGCCTTTGGCAGATGCTGTAAATCTTATCAGGGGTAAAGAAGGAACAATTGTGAAATTAAGGGTAATTCCAAGTGGCAGTAAAACAGCCAAAGAATACACCTTTGTAAGAGAAAATGTAAAGTTAGAAGATAGGGGAGCCAGGTATTTTATAAAGGAAGCTAAGTCAAAGGAGAATACCTATAAGATAGGAGTAATTAATTTACCGTCATTTTATATGGATTTTGATGCTTATAGTAAGGGAGATAAAAATTATAAGAGTACCACAAGGGATGTAAAAGAGATCATAGAAAAATTGAACAAGGAAAAGGTAGATGGATTAATTATAGATCTCAGAAACAATGGCGGCGGATCTCTCAGCGAAGTGAACAATCTTATGGGATTATTTATACCCTATGGTCCCGTAGTCCAAGTGAAAGAAGCTGGACGTGTAAGTTATTTAGGGGACAGCGATATGACGACTCATTTTGATAAACCAGTAATAGTAATGGTAAACAGACTAAGTGCATCTGCATCTGAAATTTTTGCAGCAGCAATGCAGGATTATAGACGTGGAATAATTGTAGGAACTCCTACTTTTGGAAAAGGAACAGTACAGACTATAAAGGCATTAGACCTTGGAGAATTAAAATATACCAATGGTAAATTTTACCGTATAGATGGTGGAAGTACACAGCATAAAGGTGTAACGCCGGACATCTTATTCCCTCCTACATATGACAGTGCAGAGATAGGAGAAAGTTCACTGGATAATCCACTGCCTTGGGATGAGGTAGATTCTCTGATAAATGGAGATGAAAGTAAAAATAATGACGTATTAAAAGAATATTTAGTCAAAAAACATATGGAAAGAGCGGCAAATAATCCTGACTTTATCTATAATACTAAAAGGTATGCTATTGTCGAAGAAATAACAAAGGATAAAGAGATATCTTTAAATAGAACAGCCAGAGAGATGGAAACAAAAGAATTGGAAGATAAGTGGCTCGCGATAACCAATGAAAAAATGAAGGCTAAAAATGAAACAGAACTCAAAGACTATAAAGCCTTAGAAGAATACAATAAAGAAAGAGCTAAAAAAGATGAACTTGAACTATTGAAAAAAGATGGTGAAATCATAGAAACAGTGAAGATATTAGCTGATGAAATAGCCGTAGGAAGAAAAAAATAAAAACTAAAAGCCTGAGTTTTGTAGAATACAAAACTCAGGCTTTTAAAATTAAAATGTACTAATAAATTAACACCTTTTTGATAGTATAGGAAATTATACCTGTAAGAGGCATCACCAAAATACTAACCTATTGAAATACAGTTTTTACCATTTTTCTTACTTTTATATAAAAGATTATCTGATTTCTTTATAAGTGTATTTAAATTATCTTCAGGAGTTACAAGGGTTCCACCGATAGATATCGTTACCTTTAATTTTTTGTTTTTTATTTCTAGAATAGTATTTTCTACCAGCATTTTTAATTTTTCTGCTATTTTTTCAAGATCTTTTGCGTCTATTCTAGAAAAAGCTGCTATAAATTCATCTCCACCCCATCGTCCTATAACATCATCTCCCCTTAAATTATTCAAAAATGTTTTTGATATGGCTTTTAAGACTATATCACCTACATCATGTCCATAATTATCATTAATATGTTTGAAGTTATCGATGTCAATAAAAATTAAACCAAAATTTATTTTATTCAATAAATATTCTTTTAATTTAATTTTAATAGCGTTTTCGGTGTATCTTCTGTTTGGAATTT
>DAOUPY010000009.1 GCA_030625925.1 Fusobacteriaceae bacterium
GCAGTATATCCACGGGCTTCAAAGGTAGATCTCAGTCCGCCACTTGGAAATGAAGATGCATCTGATTCTCCCTTGATTAACTCCTTTCCTGAAAATTCCATTATGATTTGCCCGTCTCCGATAGGAGAGATGAAAGAATCATGTTTTTCTGCAGTCAGGCCATTCAATGGTTGAAACCAATGGGTAAAATGAGTAGCTCCTTTTTCTATTGCCCAATCTTTCATGGCATTGGCTACTACCTCAGCAATGGAAAGAGTCAATTCTTTTCTACCATTTTGCACCTCTAAAAATTCTTTGAATACACTCTTTGGAACACGCTGTCTTAAGGTAGTTTTGTCAAAGCAATAATCTCCATAAATTTCAGGTACACTTTTAGTTTCGTTAATAATTTTTTCCATTTTGACCTCCTAAGTTGTTTAAATCTTTATTGTTATTAATTTATAAAAAAAACCAAGACATGTTTTTTAGTAAAGCGAAAAACAAGCCTCAGACGATAGCGGCATAAAATTCACTTATAGTGGTTAATTTGTGGTAAACCCTAGAAACACCCAACCATATTATGGGGATATATAAGTTTTAATATAAATTTTAAAAAGGGGGACAGTGACACGAAGTCACTATCCCCTATAAGAAACTGTTTTTAGTTTTTTAGATACTAAGCCCATCTTTGAAGTAAAGCTAAATATGAAAATTTCTAATCTGTCAATTTTTTTTAAAGCCATTTGCTTACCTCCAATTTTTTTATGTGTACCACTTATTTAGAGAAGTATAACAAATTTTTGGGATAAAAGCAATTTTTTTTTGTATTGGTAGTGTAGTTGAGGTATACTCCTATTGTATAACAAACTTAATAAACAAAGGGGATAGCTATGAAATATGAGGAAGAAAAAAAGAAAATAGAATTTGATGTTCATATTTTTCACGAAGGGAACCATTTTATGTCATATTCTTTATTAGGCGCACATATAAATGATGAAGGGGTATCTTTTAGAGTTTGGGCTCCCAATGCTAAGGGGCTTTCTGTGGTAGGAGATTTTAACAATTGGGATTCTAGCAGTCACAGGATGAAAAAAAATAATGACTTTTGGATCCTTCAAGTTGATGGGATAAAAAAAGGAGAAAAATATAAATATGCTATTGAAACGTGGAGTGGTAAAAAACTTGTAAAATCAGATCCCTATGCATTATATTCAGAATTAAGACCAAATACTGCCTCAATAGTATGGGATTTAGAAAATTATTCTTGGAATGACCAGGAGTGGAAAGAAAATAAAAAATCTTACCAACCGTATAAAAAACCAATGAATATATATGAGGTTCATTTAGGATCTTGGAAAAAACCAGAGGGAAGAGAAAATTTTCAAACCTATAGGGAGTTAGCAGAAGAACTGCCTAAATACGTTTCTGAAATGGGGTATACCCATGTTGAACTTATGCCGATATCGGAATATCCATTGGATGATTCTTGGGGGTACCAGGGGACAGGATATTTTTCAGTGACCAGCAGACATGGAGTACCTGAAGATTTTAAGTACCTAATAGATGAATTTCACAGATATGGGATAGGAGTAATTCTAGATTGGGTGCCGGGACATTTTTGTAAAGATGCCCATGGTTTATATCGATTTGATGGAACTCCAACATATGAATATGCCAATTCTGCACTGGGAGAAAATGAACAGTGGGGAACCTGCAATTTTGATCTA
The DNA here is from genome assembly GCA_030625925.1 of Fusobacteriaceae bacterium. GTDB lineage: Bacteria > Fusobacteriota > Fusobacteriia > Fusobacteriales > Fusobacteriaceae > Psychrilyobacter. Next base: position 1,707 of record DAOUPY010000009.1, read on the forward strand.
TCCAAATCAGAAATTCATAGTTTTTTAATATCAAATGCTGTATTTTGGATGGAGGAGTATCATATAGATGGTCTTAGGGTAGATGCGGTATCTAATATGCTGTATTTAGATTTTTGCAAGGAGCCCAGCCCAGAGTTGAAAAATAAAGATGGGGGAAATCAAAATTTGTGGGCAATTGATTTTATGCAAAAATTAAACACAGAGATATTTAAAAGATTTCCAAATGCACTCATGATAGCAGAAGAATCTACGTCCCGGCCAAATATAACTAAAGGCAAGAAAGAAAGTGGATTGGGGTTTAACTACAAATGGAATATGGGATGGATGAATGATATTTTGAAATATATGGAGCTTGATCCTATAAATAGAAAATTTCACCATAATTTAATTACATTCTCCATAGTTTATGCTTTTTCAGAAAACTATATTCTGCCTTTTTCCCATGATGAAGTAGTCCATGGAAAAAAATCTCTTATAGAAAAATTTCCAGGTTGCTATGTGGATAAATTTGCGAGTTTAAGACTTCTTTTAGGATATATGATGGGACATCCTGGAAAAAAACTTCTTTTTATGGGGGGAGAGATCGGGCAGTTTTTAGAATGGAGATTCTATGAGTCTATAGAATGGCAGTTATTAGAACTTCAAAAACATGAAGAGCTGCAAAAATTTGTTAAAAACTTAAATTTTTTCTATAAAAATGAAAAATCTTTTTGGGAAATTGATCATTCATGTGAAGGATTTCATTGGTTAGAAGTGAATAATAGTAATTGTGGGGTAGTTTCTTTTGTGAGAAAGAGTGAGGAGAGGGATGACTTTATAATAGCAGTATATAATTTTACACCTGTTCATTATTCTAAGCATAAGATGGGAGTGCCTAGATTTGTTAACTATGAAGAGGTGTTAAACAGTGATACTTCTAAATACGGAGGAAAGGGAAGAGTGAATTTAGAAGTTTTGAAACCTAGATGGGGTGGAGTGGATAAAGAACTTTGCCATATAGAGATAGATGTGGCGCCTCTTTCAGTGATTTACCTGAAACCAAAATTCTAAAAGTGGTTCATTTCAGAACTGAACGATTTGATTTTAAAAGTAAATGGATTTTAAATTTTTTTATCGATAAAAATTAATTTTTTTAAATAAAATGTAGTAAACTTAAGAGAGAGTATCTAAAAGGTTAAATGAAAGGATATTTGAAAGGTTAAACATTTATAGGGGGGAGTTTAGATGAGGAAAAAAGAGATGATAGCTATGCTTTTAGCAGGAGGACAGGGAAGTCGACTGGTGCCTTTAACTTCAGATGTAGCAAAACCAGCAGTTGATTTTGGTGGCAAATATAAAATTATAGATTTTCCATTGAGTAATTGTACAAATTCGGGGATAGATACTGTTGGAATACTTACTCAGTATAGACCATTTTTATTAAATACACACATAGGTACAGGATCAGCCTGGGATCTCAATAGTATGCATGGGGGGACAGCAATACTGCCACCATTTACAACTCAAGAGGGAGGAGCCTGGTATAAAGGAACAGCCAATGCGATCTATCAGAATATTCAGTATATAGACAGATATAATCCAGATCATGTACTTATATTATCTGGGGATCATATCTATAAGATGGATTATAATAAAATGTTGAGAGAACACAAAAAACAGGGGGCAGATGTGACAATTGCTGCCTTAACAGTGACTTTAGAGGAAGCTACGAGGTTTGGAATAATGAATGTAAGGGATGATAATACAATATATGAATTTGAAGAAAAACCGGAAAAACCAAAGAGTAATTTAGCATCTATGGGGATCTATATATTTAAATGGTCGGAATTAAAAAAATATTTAATTGAAGATGAAAAAAATAAAGAATCGGAAAACGATTTTGGTATGAATATACTGCCTAAGATGTTAGATGACGGGCTGAAAATGGTTACTCATCCATTTAAAGGCTATTGGAAAGATGTAGGAACGATCAATAGTTTATGGGAAGCTAATATGGATCTGTTGGATGAGAACAATGACTTGAACTTACATACGAATGATTGGAAGATATATACATCGGGAGAGCCAAAGGGAGCTGCGTATTTTGGTGAAAGAGCCAATGTTGAAAATTCAATGGTGGTTGATGGATGTGAAGTCTATGGTTCTATAAAGAATACTGTATTATTTCCTGGGGTAGTTATTGAGGAGGGAGCTGTGGTTAAAAATTCAGTGTTATTTCCAAACGTAAAAATAGGAAATGGGGTAATCTTAGATAGAGTTATAGTAGGAGAAAATACAAGTATTCTGTCTGGAACTCATGCTGGAGATACTACAATAAAAGTGATACCACAAAATAAAACTATAAAATAAATTTGGAGGAGAATTATGGCAAAATCATATATGGGATTAATAATGGCATCTCAAGATACTAATGATATAAGGGGACTTACAAAATATAGACCGATTGCAGCTATTCCATTTGCAGGAAGGTATAGAATAATTGATTTCTCCTTAACAAATCTGACTAGAACTGGAATTTCAAATGTAGGAATAGTAGTCCCGCACAGCTATATAAGATCACTGAGAGATCATATAAGAGGAGGGCAGTTTTGGGATTTAAATAGAAAAAATGGGGGAATATTTTTGATGCATCCTACCATTGATTCTGAAATTGGGAAGTCAAATGTAGAAAATTTTAGATCTAACTTAGAATATTTACATAAGAGTAAAGAAAATCATGTTGTGTTATGCCCGGCTCATTTAGTCGCTAATATTGATCTACGATCTATTATAGATTCCCATGAAAAATCAGGGAAAGATCTTACCATAGTATATAAAAAAATAGATAAGGATATAAAGGCATACAGGGGATCTACAAGTGTAATACTCAATGAAAACAATGAAGTGGAAAAATTTGGAATAGTTGTAGATTCTCAGGAGGGAACAAATATATCTTTAGAGATAAAGATTATAAAAAAAGATCTTCTGATAGGTCTTCTTATGAGCGGGGTACAGAATGGCCTTGTAGGGAATTTGAATAAATTTATTGAACATAATATCCATAAAATTTCTACTAATATATATGAATTTACTGGATATGCTACATTTATTAATTCTACAAAAAACTATTTTAAAGCAAATAAAGATATATTAAAAAAAGAAATAAGAGAGGAACTTCTCTTAAGTAATGGAGGAATATCTACAAAGATTAACGACACTCCCCCGGCTATCTATAAACCTGATTCTAAGGTCTCTAATTCTCTTATAGCCAATGGATGTATTGTAAAGGGATCGGTGAAAGACAGTGTCATAGGTAGAAGGGTAGTAATAAAAAAAGGTGCGACTATAAAAAATAGTATAGTCTTACAGTCTTGTATAATAGAAGAGGGTGTAGAGATAAAAAATGTGATTATAGATAAAAATGTAACGATTAGTAAATATCAAAAAGTGATTGGATCGGAACAATTCCCATTGGTAATAGAAAAAAAATCACTTTTAGATGGATAACATATTTTTGCTGGCTTCTTAGAGTCAGTATTTAAAAAAAGGAGAACATTATGAAAATATTATTTGTAAGTAGTGAGGCACACCCCTTTGCCAAAAGTGGAGGGTTAGGTGATGTTGCATACTCCCTGCCTAAAGCACTTGTTAAAACCACAGATATTAGGGTGATTATGCCTAAATATACAAATATCCACGATAGATATCGCAGCGGAATGAAATTGGTATCTAAGTTTACAACTAGTGTTTCTTGGAGGGAAAAATATGTAGGTCTTTATAAGATGAAATATGATGATATTCCATTTTATTTTATAGATAATGAGGGTTATTTTAATCGTCCAAATGCCTATGGATATTTTGATGACGGTGAGCGATTTTCATATTTTTCTAGAGCAGTGATAGATTCCATCGAACATATGGATTTTATACCTGATATTATCCATTGCAACGACTGGCAGTCAGCATTGGTCCCTGTATTTTTAAAGGCGTTTTATGGGGAAAAATATAAAGATATAAAGGTGATATATACTATACACAATCTTAAATTTCAAGGGGTATATAGTAAAAAAACCCTCCATGATATCCTGGGTCTAAGTGATTATTATTTTGATGAGGAAAGATTAAAATTTAATGATGCCATCTCCTATATGAAGGGGGGAATTACCTTCTCCGATTATATAACTACCGTAAGTAACACATATGCCAATGAGATAAAATATCCTTTTTTTGGTGAGGGTCTCCATGGTCTTTTTCAAAAACTGGATTATAAAGTTACAGGTATAGTAAATGGTATAGATTACGATACTTTTAATCCTAGAAAAGATAAGGAACTGCATACTAAATATGGGATCTCTACAAGGGATAAAAAAATAAAAAATAAACTAGCTCTCCAGAGAGAGCTGGGGTTACTAGAGAGTGAGAGTATTCCAGTTATTGGGATTGTAACCCGGCTCACTGGACAAAAAGGTTTGGATCTGATAGCACACATATTGGAAGAACTATTGATTCTGGATGTACAACTGGTTGTGCTGGGAACTGGAGATATTCAATTTGAAGATTTATTTAGATATTATGCACATCTATACCCATCTAAGTTATCAGCTAATATTACCTTTGACAGTGCGTTAGCTAAAAAAATATATGCTGGATCAGATATATTCTTGATGCCGTCGTTATTTGAGCCATGTGGATTGTCTCAATTGATTTCTATGAGGTATGGGACCATCCCTATTGTAAGGGAAACCGGTGGCTTAAAAGACACTGTTACTCCATATAATGAATTTGAGGGGACGGGAACAGGTTTTGGGTTTAAAAATTACAATGCTCATGAACTTCTGGAAACTTTAAAATATGCTCTAAAAATTTATGAGAAGAAAGAACAATGGGATAAATTGGTTAAAAATGCCATGGAAAGAAAGAGCAGCTGGGCAAATGCAGCGAAGCAATATAAGAAGATATATAAGGCATTGATAGATAAAAAATAAAAGGGAGATAGGAGGAATATATGATAATTACAAAACAAAAGATCCTATCTGATTTAAAAAAAGTAGCGATGATAATGTACACAAAGGAATTTCTAGATATATCTAAGGTGGATCAGTATAAGGTCTTTGCCACAGTTATAAAGGGATACCTTTCGGAAAATTGGCTGCAAAAAAATGAAAAATATAGGATTGGAAAGGAAAAACAGGTATATTATTTTTCCTTGGAATTTTTAATGGGGAAGATGATGTGTACCAATATAATTAATTTAGGCCTAGAAGATATATGTATGGAAGTCATGGATGAATTAGGTTTAGATTTAGAGGAATTTGAAAAATACGATGCTGAACCAGGTCTTGGAAATGGCGGTTTAGGAAGATTAGCCGCTTGTTTTTTAGATTCTATGGCATCCATAGGAATACCAGGACATGGATGCGGTATAAGGTATGATTATGGTTTGTTTGAACAAAAAATAGTTAACGGGGAACAGATAGAGGGGCCTGATAATTGGTTGAAAAACGGATTTGTTTGGGAGACTAAAAAAAGTCATCAGTCTCAAATAATAAAATTTTATGGGGACATAACTTTAAAAGATGTAGGTGGAGACTTAACACCTATTCATACTGGATATGAAACAATATTAGCTGTTCCCTATGACGTACCTATTGTAGGATATAAAAATAAGGTTGTGAATAATCTGAGGTTATGGAAAGCTCAGATACAGGGGAATGATTTTGATTTTAATTCTTTTAGTTATGGTACTTTTTCAGAATTAGATGAGCGAAAAAGAAAGGCTGAAGCTATTTCAAAATTATTATATCCAGATGACACCACTGAAAGCGGGAGGTTACTGAGATTAAAACAAGAGTATTTTTTTGTCAGTGCAGGATTACAGAGTATAGTGGACTATAATTCTAAGAAAGGTATCACCCCAAATAAATTTCCTGAAACTTTTAGTATACAAATAAATGATACCCATCCTGCTCTTTGTGTTGCAGAGTTTATGAGAATTTTAATAGATGAAAAAAAAATATGCTGGGATGAGGCTTGGGAGATCACAAGAAAAGTAATGTCTTATACCAATCATACAATTTTAACTGAGGCCATGGAAAAGTGGGAGATAGAGAGTGTTCAGAATTTAATTCCCAGGGTATATATGATAATTGAAGAAATTAATAGAAGATTTTGTGATGAGGTTTATCAAAAATACGATAATTGGGACAAAGTTATGGATGTTGCGATTATTAAGGATCGAGTAATAAATATGGCACACTTGGCCATTGTAGGAAGTCATTCTATAAACGGAGTGTCAAAGTTACATACAGAGGTTTTAACAAAAAAAGTACTTAAAAATTTTTATGAGTTATACCCAGAAAGATTTAATAATAAAACTAATGGAATAACTCATAGAAGGTGGCTATTAAAATCAAATAAGGCACTGACAACATCCATAGATGATATAATTGGTTATAGCTGGAAAGATGATCCTAGTCTTTTGGAAAAATTAGCTGAATTTTCAAAGGATAGGAATTTTTGCAGGAAGATAGAGGGAATAAAATTAGAAAATAAAAAAAAATTAGCGAAACTTATATGGGAGGAAACAGGAATAGAAGTGGATGTTAATTCTATCTTTGACACTCATGTAAAAAGGCTGCATGGATATAAAAGGCAGCTGATGAATATCTTACATATAATTTATTTATATAGGGAGATACTCGAAGATAAAGACTTTACAATGCATCCTAAGACATTTATATTTTCAGCTAAAGCAGCTCCAGGTTACTATTTGGCTAAAAGAATCATAAAATTGATTAATTCTGTAGGGGAAGTGATCAATAATGATGAGAGGGTCAATAAATTTATAAAAGTTGTATTTATTCCAAATTATAATGTCAGCAAAGCTCAGATAATAATCCCTGGAAGTGACCTCAGTGAACAGATATCAACTGCCGGAATGGAAGCCAGCGGGACTTCAAATATGAAATTTATGATGAATGGAGCCTTGACTATAGGTACTTTAGATGGAGCTAATATTGAGATAAAAGAAGCTGTAGGAGGGGAAAATATTTTTATTTTTGGTTTAAAATATAAGGAAATAAAAGAGATAAAGAAAAAAAACTCTTATGATCCCGTAAAATTTTTAGAAGGGAATCCTAAATTAAAGGCAGTTGTAGAGATGCTCCGGGATGGGACTTTTGGAGAAGATTTTTCGAGTGTTTACAGCCACTTGATAGATGAAGACAGGTATTTTGTTCTAAAAGATTTTAATGCCTACCTGGAAACTCATAGAAAGATCGATGAAGTTTATCGTGACCGAGACAGATGGAACTCCATGGTAGTTAAAAATATTGCAAAATCCGGTCATTTTTCTAGTGATAATACTATAAGAAAATATGCAGAAGAAATTTGGAAGATATAGATGAAAAAAACCTGATTTTTTAATCAGGTTTTTTTTTCATTTATTATTATTTTTCAAGCTCCTGCTTTCTCAAATTTTCTCCGTTCATAGTATAAATAAGACCTTTTCCAAGCTGCATAATCTTATCTGACAATCGTTCAAATTTTTTACTTAGAAGTAAAATAATGGATCCACCCACAACATTTTCAGGGCTTTCCTTCATGAAGGTTATTATCTCATTTATGACTTCTATCCTCATCTCATCTATTTCTTCGTCACAAGCCAAAAGGATATATATTTTTTTTTCATCTTTTTCTATAAAGGCTTTCATATAGGTTTCAAATATATCATTAACTTTTTTTGCCATCTCCTCAATTATATAGAGGTGCTCCTTTGCACCATTACCATGTTTATGAAGTTTTCTCATGAGTTTGAGATTGTTTTTTAAAAGATCCCCCATCCTCTCTAACATTTTAACACAGTCTATGAAAGTAAGGAGTGCTCTTAAATCCCTTGCTGCCGGCTGGAATCTGGCTATAGCTTGGATAGAGTCCTCTCTTATCTTTACTTCACAGGAATTTATCCTATCTTCAACTACCTTTGCCTCGCCGTAGAGTGATTCTATAAATACTCTTTTTTCAAGCATCTCCATATTGATTTTTAAAAGCCTGTCTACATTTTTAAACATGTCAATAAATTGTTCTGTCAGTTCATCGATTCTTTCGTGAAGATTTTTCATTTTATCCCCCTTGGTTTTTAGGATTTTTTTACTCCTATTTTTTAATTATTCTATCCAAATTTACCTGTGATATAATCCTCTGTTTTTTTGTTGTCAGGATTAGTAAAGATCTTCTCTGTTTTATTGAACTCCTCTACTATACCTTGATAAAAAAATCCAGTATACTCAGAAATTCTGGCTGCCTGCTGCATATTATGAGTTACTATGATTATTGTATAATCTTTTTGAAGTTTTCTAATGAGACCCTCTATCTTAGCTGTGGAAATGGGATCTAGTGCAGATGTAGGTTCATCCATTAAAAGAATCTCCGGCTTTACTGCAATGGCTCTGGCTATACAAAGTCTCTGCTGTTGTCCCCCTGAAAGTCCAAGAGCAGATTGGTGGAGTTTCTCCTTTACTTCATCCCATAGAGCTACTGCTTTTAGACTTTCCTCTACGATTTCATCTAAGATTTTTTTGTTTTTTTCCCCATGAAGTTTCGGGCTGTAGACGATATTTTCATATATAGTTTTTGGGAATGGATTTGGTTTTTGAAAAACCATTCCAATTTTTTTTCTGAGTTCAACAATATCATATTTCTTACTGAAAATATCATAACCATCTAATTTAATTTGTCCCTCATATTTTGAGATATCTATAAGGTCGTTCATCCTATTTACTGATCTTAAAAATGTAGATTTTCCACATCCAGAGGGGCCGATAAGAGCCGTTACTTTATTTTTATGAAAACCCATATTGATATTTTTTAAAGCTTGAAATTTACCATAATAAAAATTAAAGTTTTTTACTTCCAGTCTAAGTTTATTTTTTTCCATTTTATCCTCCTAATATTGAAGCTATATTAAATATTCTAAAAGCTATCTCTGTTTATTAAATTTTGTTCTTACATATGCTCCGAGTAGATTAAATCCAACTGTTATTCCTACTAAAACAAATAATGTCCCGTCCATATTAGCCTTTGGCATATTAGGAACTTGGGTAGAGATTACATAGAGGTGATATGGTAGTGTCATAGCCTGATCCCAGATACTTTCAGGTAGAAATGGTAGATAGAATGCTGCTGCAGTAAACATTATAGGAGCTGTTTCCCCTGCGGCTCTGGATATACTCAAGATAACTCCTGTAAGAATCCCTGGTGATCCTGCAGGCAGGACTACTTTCCATGTGGTTTCCCATTTGGTAGCACCTAATGCCAGGGAAGCCTCTCTCAAATGATTAGGTACCGCCAATAGAGATTCTCTGGTAGCTGTAATGATTACTGGTAGACACATTATTCCCAGGGTAAGTGAACCGGCTAAAATAGAAGCTCCCATCCCCATATATATTACGAAGAAGGCCATCCCGAAAAGTCCGTATATGATGCTGGGTATCCCAGCTAAATTAACTATTGTAAGGTTTATAGCTCTTCTTATCCAATTGTCTTTGGAATATTCTACAAGGTAAACTCCTGTGAGTATTCCAAATGGTACTGATACAATTATAGTTCCCAATGTAAGGTAGAGACTTCCTATGATCGCTGGTAAAATTCCTCCTCCTCTCATCCCGTCTTTTGGAGCCTGGGTTAAAAATTCCCATGAAATAGCAGGAACTCCTGTAAAGATTATATATCCTAAGATGAGAACTACTGGAAGTATAGAAAGTAATCCTACTATCTTTATAACACTCTCTATTATTTTTTCTCCTTTTCCCTTTAGTATGCTCATTATTTATCTCCTTTTAATATTTTATTTTCCCATTATCTTTCTGGATTTATGTATAAAGTGATCCGCTATTGTATTTGTGGCAAAACTGATAGCAAACAATACAAGGGCCACTGCGAAAAGTGAGTAATAATGAGTGCTGCCCTGAACTACCTCTCCCATCTCAGCAGCAATAGTTGCTGTAAGTGTTCTTACTGGTGAAAGTATACCAGAATCTAAGATAGGGGCATTACCTGTCACCATAAGTACTGTCATTGTTTCCCCTATGATCCTTCCAAATCCCAGCATAATTCCTGCAAATATTCCAGGGAAAGCTGCCGGTAAAATGATTTTAATAATTGTTTCTAACTTATTTGCCCCTAAGGCCAAAGATGCTTCCTCATAAGATTTGTCCAATGCTCTGATTGAATCATCCGAGATACTTACCATAGTAGGAATAGACATAAAGGCTAATAATACACCACCTGTAAGTGCTGTAAGTCCTGTATTTAACCCAAAGAACTCTTTGATGGGGTTAGAAAGAACATAAAGACCTATATAACCCAGCACCACTGAAGGTAAAGCTGCCATAGTTTCTATAAGAACCTTAAGTCTCTCTCTAGTTTTGGGGGTTGCATATTCGGCTATATATATAGCCGTAATAAGACTAAGTGGTACAGAAATTCCCAATGCTACCAAGGTCACCCAGAAACTTCCCATAAATAATGGGAGTAATCCATATTTATCAGAGAGGGAGATCCATTCCCTTCCTAAAAAGAAATCTTTCATAGGGAAATCGGTAAAAAATTTCATACTGTTTGTAAAAACAAAGAGGAATATTAAAAATACAATTATTATGTTAAATCCTGCTATTCCGAAGATACTATTCTTCATAAGTAAATCTTTAGTTTTTCTTATATTCATTATTCTTTCTCCTTATTTATAATTATTATCTTAAACTTATAACCGATATTTGTTTTTCAGTTATAAATTTTAAATAATAGAACTTTTTACAATAATCCCTGCATTTAGGCAGGGATTATTGAATTATGTATGTATCTATTTATTTAAATTATTTAACTGGTACAAATCCTTCTGATTTTACAATTTCTTGTCCCTTAGGAGAAAGAGCAAATTCTACTAATTTGGCTTCATCACCTTTTCTATCTCCATCAACATACCAATACACCTCCCTTGCGATGGGGTAGCTTTTATCTGCTACATTTTGGAAAGTAGGCTTTATCCCATTTACAGCTACTTCATTAACAGAATTTTCCATATATCCCATACCGATATACCCTATAGCATACTTATTAGATTTTACTTCTTGAAGTATTGCTTGGTTCGAAGGCATGTATAATGTTTTAACTCCATACTCTTTACTGCTTTCTTTTTTACCATTTCTGACAATTTCCTCTTTGAAGTAAGAGTGTGTTCCTGAAGAAGAGTCTCTGGACAAAACTACAATCTCAGCGTCTTCTCCTCCTAATTCATTCCAGTTAGTGATTTTACCTTCGAAAACCTTCCCTAATGTTTCCTTATCTAGGTTTGCAACTTTGTTATCGTGGTTTACAATAACAGTTATCCCATCAAATCCAAGTACGATTTCCTCTAAGTTGATCCCGCTCTCTTTAGCCTTTTGTAGTTCCTTTTCCTTGATGGATCTAGAAGCCATTGCAATATGAATTGTTCCATTTAATTTTGCAGCTATACCAGTCCCAGAACCTCCTCCTGTAACTGCAATTCTTGCTCCTTCATTTTCTTTCATGAATTCTTCTGCAATAGCTTGGGATGTGTTTAATATTGTATCTGAACCCTGTAATTTAATTACCTGTGATTTAGTTTTTCCACCTCCGCATGCTACTAATAATAGTAACGATGTACCTAATAATATTTTTTTTAACATTTCATAACCTCCCTAATTTATTTATTTCTTATATTTAGAAGTTTACGACATCGGTGTAAAAGTTATATCTATATAGAGTAAAGATCATGTAAAAATAAAATTACAGTGTAAAATTATTGTAAAAAAAAGTAAAAAAAAAGTTATCCATTAAGATAACTTTTTTGAACTATTTTATCCTCTAAGTCTTGCAGGGGAATCTATTACCAAAGTAACAGGACCATCATTTAAAAGATCCACCTTCATATCTGCACCAAATTCACCATTCTCTACATGAACTCCTAATTTTTTACATTTTTCTATAAATTCTTCATACATGGGTATGGCTTTTTCCGGTCTGGCAGCATCTACAAATCCAGGCCTTCTTCCCTTCTCGCAATCGCCATAGAGGGTAAATTGCGATACTACTAGTAGGCTTCCATCTACATCGGCTAGGGAGTTATTCATCTTTCCATCTTCATCTTCAAAGATTCTAAGACCCACAACTTTATTAACCATCCATTCTAATTCTTTCATATTGTCATCCACATGAATTCCTAATAATAGTAATAATCCATTGTCTATTTCCCCGATTATATTTCCTTCTACTTCGACACTTGCCTTTGAAACTCTCTGTAAAACGATTCTCATATACTATTCCTCCCAATGATCTTTGGTTAAATTTATAACTGATTTATCTTTTTATCTCGAATATTTCTTCTAATTTTTTAGCTACCCCGCCATTTGTATTGTCTCCAATAACTTCTAGATGTGGCAGCGCTTCTTTAAGAGTTTGGCTGCCGTTTTCCATAATAAATCCTTTTCCTACTAAGGCCAACATCTCCAAATCATTCAATCCATCACCAAAGGCGATAGTTTCTTCAATTTTGATATCTTCTAATTTTAAGACTTCTATTATAGCGGTTCCCTTAGAGACATCTTTAGCCATTACTTCCAGACAGATAGGAAGAGACATAGTTACATTAAGCTGGTCAGGGTAAAGTCCCTTAATTTTTTTTTCCAGTTTTTCCATTACCTTTGGATCCTCATGGAGATAGAAAAATTTAGTGATTTTAGTATTTTTTAGATCTTCAAAGTCAGCCAAAGTATAGGTGAATCCCGATTCAGTATGAAACTCTTCGGTCCACTGAGCTTCTTTTTCTGTATACCAATGGTCTCCAGCATACAAGTTAGCATGAATTTCATCGTTTAATTCAAGGTCTATTAATTTACTTGAGATAGAAAGAGGAAGATCCTTAGATAAGATCTCTTTATTTTCTTCATCATGAACTCTAGCCCCATTAGATGTAATCATAATAGTGTCTAGGTCTAAGACCTTTTTGATAGCCAATACATCGGTATGGTGTCTTCCAGTTGCAATGAAAAATTTTACCCCGCTATCGATGATAGATTTAATAACTGCCTTAGTATAGTCTGAAATTTTATGTTCTGAATTTAAAAGTGTACCGTCTAAATCAGAAATAACTGCTTTATATTTCATAAGTGTAATCTCCTTTTTTTCTTTATATTATAGCATAGATCGATCTAAAAAAAATTGCTTTTAGAGCAATTACAAAACTTTGCGATTAGGAACTATATTATAAACACAAATGTTAAAATAATGCTGAAAATCTACCTTAAAATACTTTATTAAAGTCAAGTCTGGTGCTGGGTTTATGGTCTGAACTCTAAAATACAGGAACTCTTAATAAAATTTAGGAGTTATTTTGTGGAAAAAATCACTAATTAATGATATTATTTATCTATTGAATAAAGATCTATAGGGGGATAAATTTGAATATAGAAAGAATACTAAATAAAGAAAAATTAGATCGAAGTGATTTAGTTTACTTAATGAATACCACTTCAGCAGAGGATATAGAAAAAATATTTAAGAAAGCCTATGAAATTAAACTGGAAAATATTGGGAATAAAGTTTATTATCGTGGACTCATAGAAATCAGTAATGAATGTATTAAAAACTGCCTTTATTGTGGAATTAGAAGAGATAATGATAAAGTTGAAAAATTTAGAATGACCAAAGAACAGATTTTAGAAGGTGCTAAATGGATCTATGAAAATAACTATGCATCTATAGCTATTCAAGCTGGAGAGAGGTGTGATGAAGAATTTGTTAATTTCATTGAGGAAGTTGTAATTGGAATAAAACAGATTTCGAACAATAAATTGGGAATTACTCTATCCCTCGGTGAACAGACCTATGAAACATATAAAAGATGGTTCAATGCTGGAGCTCATAGATATTTACTTAGAATAGAGAGTTCTAATAAAGACATCTATGAATCTCTTCATCCAAAAGATCCCCTTCATAACCATAATACTAGAATAGAATGTCTAAAGGATCTAAGAAAGGCTGGATATCAAGTAGGTACAGGCGTTATGATTGGGTTACCAGGCCAGACTGCAGAGGATTTAGTGGATGATATATTGTTTTATGAGAAGATGGATATAGATATGATAGGTATGGGCCCTTATATCCTCCATGATGATACACCCATGGGGAAAAAAGAAAAAAATAATATTTTGGATAAGAAAAAAAGAGTTGAATTAGGTTTAAAAATGATAGCCTTAACAAGAATCTATTTAAAAGATGTTAATATTGCAGCGACTACTGCCCTTCAAGGATTGGATTCTTTGGGTAGAGAAAAGGGCTTAAAAGCAGGAGCTAATATTTTAATGCCTATTACAACCCTAAAAGAGCATAAGGCTAAGTACCAGCTTTATAACAATAAACCATGTATAGATGATAATGCCGATCAATGTAAAAGCTGTCTAGGTAAGAGAGTTGAAAGTGTGGGAGATGAAATTATTTATAATGACTGGGGAGATTCACCGCATTTTAAAAAGAAACACCTTAAATAAGTTAGTTAAAAAA
>DAOUPY010000114.1 GCA_030625925.1 Fusobacteriaceae bacterium
ATATAGATCTAAAAAGTTGACTTTATTATTATTTCAAATCAAACTTAAAAGACATTTTAAAAATACGAAAGTTATTGGCTATTATAAAAATGGTGAAATCGAAGCTAAAGAAAATTATAAAAATGGGAAAATAATTTATTAATAAAAATTCTTTTTGTAATATTCGTATAATAAATCAATAAAATTAAACTTAAAAGGACACCCAGTTATATACTGTAACCTGTAGACTAGACACTAGAAAAAAAAGTGTCAAAGTTTACAGGTTACAGTATATAACAACCCCCTTGCTTGTACTACTAAACCATATCTTATTTCTTAGTATAAATAGACGACCGTCTGTTTGTATTGGTTGTTGTAATTTTTCAAAATAAAAATAAAAAAAGACACTAGAAACAGTGTCTTTTTAAGGTTGATTTTATTGACTTCATTTTTGGATGTTCTAAATTGAATGTTGTGACGCATTCGTTATTTTGTGAGCTTAAGAGCTACATTTTTAAATTTATCCAACTTATCTTTTTTTTCAGTAGCTTTTACAATAATTAAAATATAAAGTGACTAGTCTCTGTAAGTAGACCATCAATTTTTATATCAAAACTCTCATAGGAGATGTCTTCAATCACTTGTAGATCAAACGCAATACCTATCTTAGAAGTATGACCTTGTAATTTACTCATAAAGATATCATAGAATCCTCCCCCATATCCAATACGGTATCCCGTTTTATCAAAGGCAACTCCAGGAACTACAACCATATCAATAATTGTAGAATCTATCTCTACTCCACATCTCGGCTCTAGTATTCCCATCTTATTAATAGCTAGGTCTTTCATTCCACTTATCTTTATAGCTCTCATATCAAATTTCCCTATAACTTTAGGAATACATACTGTTTTACCTAAAGATAGCATATATTTAATAGCCTCTCTTGTATCTACTTCACTTCCAAAGGAAACAAAAATAAAAATGGTATTAGCCTCAATAAAGTTTAAAGTGTTATAGAGTTTGTTAATGATTTTATTACTTTTTTCCTTTATATCATTAGGTTTAAGAAGATCTCTTTGGGAGGTAATAGTTTTTCTAATGTTTTTTTTATAGTTACTCATCATAGGCCACCTTTTTATTCTAATATTTTTTAAAGTTAAATTTTAAATTTTCTCCTCTTTTCATATTCTATCATATTTATCGCTCGTTAAATTTAGTACACTAAATATTACATTATTTTAATGACTTTTAACACACTTTAGATTCCGAATCTCTAGACTCCTTTATTTGTAAGGGATTATTAAAAAATATTGTGTCCAACGGAAAGCATATGAGAGAAGGAATAATATTTCAGAATAATCACGAGATCCAAAAAAAGCCTGCGAGCTCTTTTTTATTTTTTAATAATTTCCAATCTTAAAGTTTCGTAATAGTTATTAGGATACTTTCATAATTGTTGCACCAGAATCAAACATTTAGTGGAGGATGGACGAACCGTTATTATTGTGACTGATATCCTTCCTCTGGATCAATAAAAGATCATAGAAATATATATAACAGCCGGCCCCGTGAGCCGGCTGAATAACTTTTACAGTTATCTATATAAACACCTTGTTAATATATCCAGAAGCCATGGCTGAGAGGCATCCTCCATAACTCAGATTAAATTCCACCCTACCATTTACACAATATTCCTTAGAAGAGTCTGTTATATCCAGGATAAGGTGGTCACTGCTGGCACCTAAAACAATAATATCTTCATCTATGGGAGTCAGGTAGTCCGGCAAGATATCCTGTTTCCCCAGGGCGCATATAACCCGTCTTCTGATGCCCCTGTCTATAAAAACAGGAACTTTTCCAAAGGCATCCAGACCAACCTTCCCTATAGGAACAGAGGGTTTAAACTTGATCTCCACTATTTCAGCCTCTAATCTGAATGTGTCGACATTGAGGCCTTTGACAGGTTTATCATCCAAACCTATTCCCAGCAGCAGTGAAGCTCCCAGTCTTAACTGATTAACTTCCTCTGGTAGTGAATCATCTTCAAATAAACTGAGGGCTCCTGAATTCCCTCCAGAGATGATCTCCAGGGCCAGAGCGAACTTATCTTCCAATGTAGATCTAATTTCAATTAATCTCCTTAAATTTTCTTCTGTAGGGAGAATACCTCCATAGCAGGTCAAGTTACTTCCTATTCCAAGGAGTCTAATTCCGGCAATCTCCTTTATCTTTTCCACTGCATCAAATATTTCATCCATGTAAAATATGCCTTCCCTCAAATCGCCCAGATCCACCATTAAGACTATACTATATACCTTCTCTTGTATAACAGCCTGATTTCCCAGTGCTTTTATAGTGGACACTTCAGAAACCAGAGAGATATCTGAATACTTCACTATTTTTTCCGCCTGGCTGGCCATAGGAATCCTGATCAGCATCTTCGGCACTTTGAGATCAGATATTCTTTTAAGATTTTCAATCCTTGCATCGGCTAAAATCTCAACTCCTGCACCTACTAGGGCATCTGCTATAATTTCATTTCCGCAAACCATCTTTGTGACACCAGCTACAGTTATTCCTCTTGCCCGGCACCGTCTCACCATCTCACGGGTATTTTCTTCAATCTTTTTCAAATCTATCGTTAACTTTGGGTAGGTCATCTGTAATCCTCCAGGGCATCTATAAAGCAGGTAAAATAGGACCGCTGCTCCTGGAAAGTGTAATATCTATCAACTTAAATGACGCATCTAAAATTTTTATCAGTCAGAAATCTTCCGCCGGCAGAGATATCACACTCCCTTATCGGAGCACATATCAGATACATCACTTTTCAGATATAGCCTCCAAAAAAACTACCATTGAGACATCCATATTTCAAGATCTTGTCGATCTCATTTTCTCCCAAAATTTTTAATAGATCTATCATAAGGTATTCCATCCCCCTGCTTTTGAATAAACTTCCCTGTAAAACGGTTCTGGTGCAATAATTATAAAAAAGTATAAAATCCCCATAAGATTTTTTATTTAACCTATAATTCCAAATAACTCGTTTATAAATTTACTTACTGTTTTTAATCTCTATCTTTGATAACCTTTCCTCAGTTCTTTTAAATTTTGACTCTTGCTTTATCTTATTTTGAATCGTTCAATTGTACGTCTAATTTATCATACTCAGAATTATTATTCAAACTCTTCCTTACTGTTTTCTGTGAGAAATAAAAATTTAATATCTTTTCATTTAGGCTATCATCAATAATTTTATTTAAATATATCAAAATCTTATTAATTTTCATATTACCCTCCTAAATTTAAAGTAATGGCTTCTAATTTATTCTGAAAAATCAACAAAATCCTTTTTTTAGAATAAACTTTATTTCTATTAAAAAATCAAATGATCGCGGACAAAATTCCAACGAATTCGAAGACAAAATAAGAAAAAACACCAAATAAAAGGACACTAAGATTCTAGTGTCCTTTTATTTAATACTTTTCCAACTTTTGTTTGCGATATTCTTTTAAATCTGTCCGCGTTAATTGCTGAATTTAGCTTTTTTCATTGCATCCTTACAAAAATCAAAATACTTAAAATATTTCTATTTTCGAAAGAGGTAAATATTGACATTCTTCTATATAAACCTCATAATCTCTATTTTATGTGTGCTTTTTTATTAACATAATAAAAAGTTAGTATAATTAAAAAACACTTCAATAAAGTATTTTTGTTTACCGATTTTGTCTTTTATATGCTATAATTATAAAAAAAGAGGTGATTTTATGATTTTAATGAATTTAAAGGTAAACAATTTTTATGAGTTTAAAAATTTTGATATAAATTTTTCATACCTTAAAAAAATAAAAGATTCAACGATACCATATGAATATTTAGAAGAAAAACCAAATTTTAGATTTAAGAAGGTCAACATAATAATGGGAGCCAATGCTACAGGAAAAACGATCTTTGGACAAACACTATATAATATCTTTAGATTTTTAATAGATAAAGATACAAAGCATCTAACTAAAATGATAGATAATCTTCAGGCAGAAGCTGATTTTGAAATTGATTTGGTTTTAAGTGATTTAAACCTTTATAGAGTAAAGTGTATAATAGAAAATGAAGAAATAAAGACATTAACTATAGAAAAATCAACAATCACAAAGAAAAATTCATATGAAGACTGTTGTAAAAAATTCAAAATATATACTGATATTGATAAAATAAAAAAAGGCGATAGAAAGTTGAAATTATTTTTAACTTTAGAATCAATAGAAGATCTATTTACAGGAATTCTATTTGCTTTCCCTGGAGAAATTGTAGATAAAAACTATAATATAAAAATTCTTAACTTAATTTTAAAAACTTTTGATCCATCCATTAAAGAAGTTGTGGAAAGTTTAGAAGTAGAAGATACCTATCATATTATCTTTAAGACTGGAAAAACGGTTATTGTACAAGATGGCGAAATTTTAAAAAATAGTTTATCCAAAGGAACAGAAGAAGGAATTGAAATAGCGAATATCATTGATAATATTAGAAAAAATAGAGGTTTGTATTTTATCGATGAAAAAATCTCCTATGTTCACAGTGAATTAGAAATAGAAATTTTAAATCAAATGATAAATCTAATGGATTCAAAATCTCGGCTTTTTTTTACTACCCATAATACAGATATACTTGAAATGAATCTACCTATCCATAGTTTTACCTTTTTTAAAAAGGAAGAAAAAATAGAAGCTGTGTATCCAGAAAGTATCTATAAGAGAAATGACCGTTCCATTATGAATGCCGTTAAAAATGATGTTTTCAATACAATCCCTAAAACAGATCTGCTCTATGAATTAGAGGAGGTTTGTTATGAATCTGAGCAATAATGAATACAAATTACTTTATTTAGTTGAAGGAGAATCGGAAGCAGCTCTTATAAAGGCTATTAAAAATAAATATATTTATTCTGGTAGAGTACTAGTTTTTAATCCTTGGACAAAAAAAGCCGGAAATTTAACAAGAAATATAAGAGGCAAAACTGTTTGTATTTTGATCTTTGATACAGATGAATATAAAGCAGGGAAAGCCAACATAAAACTCCTACAAGAGAATTTAAAATGATTAGAAAAATACTCAGAAGAAGTTATTGTAATTTGTCAAAATGAAACTTTAGAAGATGAATTGGTAAAATCTTGTTCTATAAGAAAAATAGAGGAATTTTTCAATTTAAAATCTATTAATGAACATAAAAAAAGGTTTATAAAAACAAACAATTTATCGGTGAAATTAAAGGAAAAAAACTTTGATATCCAGAAAATTTGGGCTGGGAAAAACATAGATTTTTCACCTAAAAACAAATCAAATTTAATAAAAATATAAAATATAAAATGCCTCTGGGTTTATTCTCGGGGGTTATTTTTTTTATCCTTCCCCACCCTTCCTGGATAGATATCAGCTAATCCCTCCTACTTTCAAAACCATCTATTGCTATAATCAGACAGATATAAAAGATCTTTTTACATTCCGGGAGATTCTCCAGCCTGGGGGGATCAGCTCGTTTCACACTACCTCGGATGCTCGCTGCATTTAAAATTAAGTATTAGGAGCTCCTAAAAAACTATAATTACTTGTATGATATAATATAGTTATTATCACTGGGATAAAAAAGTTGACACTTTGTATTCAAAGTGTTATGTTTTGTGAGCAAATAGGCGGTAAAAAATAGAAAAAAATCAGAAATTTAAAATATTATGATTCGGATAAAAAAGGAGAAAATTATGATTTCTAAAACAATTAAAAAAAAGATGGAAGAAATAATTAATGGATGTTTAGAATGTAAATCTAAACCCTGCATGAAAAATTGTATAATGCTGAATGAATTT
>DAOUPY010000152.1 GCA_030625925.1 Fusobacteriaceae bacterium
AATGAAGAACTGGAAAAGAAGATCATTATAGGAAAAAAATTAACTATCTTTATAGATGATATAGACAGGATGACCCAGAAAGAAGCTGTATTTTTCAGGGCACTCAACGAATTTTGGATATTTTATATGGCGGGCTTGGTACCCTTCAAAGAACATATAAAAACTATCATATGGGGAAAAGAAAGGCTTATAATTCATGCTATTACTAAAAAATACAGGAGAAAACTGGCCATGCACTGTATTGAAAAAACAGGCAGTACAGTCCCGTTGTCTGATCTGGTTATCCAAAGCAGGGGAATTCCAGGAAGAGCGTGGGCAATAGCTCGTGGTGAAGCCATAAGATATGATGAAGACAGAGTTGAAGGGGAAGAAATAAATATAGCTCCTGTTTTGTTTTTACTCATAGCCGGTATTATGATCTTCAGATATATTGCCAGAGGATTGGGAGATAAAGATCTTTATCTCTTAGGAGGTCTCCTAATGGGAGTAGCATATTTTCTCAGGTATTTTATCCGATTACTTACTAAAAAATAAAATTAACAGAGTTTAGATCTTTTTTTAAAAAAAAGGAGGTGTTTACAGTGATAGCCCTTACTCACATTACCTTCGCAGTAGCCACTAGCCTTATGCTAGGAGCTGACTCTACCACAACTATAGCCTTGGTGGGAGCTGGTTCTCTCCTACCTGATATAGATCATCCAAAGAGCACAGTTGGAAAGATACTCCTGCCGATTTCAATCTATATCAATAAAAAAGTAGGACATAGAACTTTAACCCACTCCTTACTTCTATGGGTGCCATTAAATTTAATAGGGCTGTATTTTTATAAGCCTTTATTTTTTATAACGATGGGGGCTATCTCCCATCTGGTTTTAGATTCCTGGAATGTTTCTGGGATCATGTTATTCAACCCATTTTCAGAGAAACTTTTTGTCCTGGCAGGCAGAAAGTATAGGATCAGGTCGGGATCCCGGCCTGAATTAATTTTAATAACTATCTTTCTTTTTATGAGCTTGGTAATGGGACATATCAATGAACTGGGAGGAGTCAGAATCATCATCCAAACAACCATGGCATCCTATAATATGGCATATGAAAACTATCTTAAACAGGGTCTTAATATCTCCTATATTGAAGGTAAACTGAGATTTCCCAACGGGTATATAGAAAAAGGTCGATGGCTGGTTATAGGTAAAAATTCCAACTATATGGAGCTTACTATCTTAGACGAAAATACAGCCAAATTAATAAAGATATACCAAGACGCGGAATTTTTGAAAGCAGTATTGAAACCTACCGAAGACCAATGGGAAACTATAAAGGTTTCTGCTCCTATGAAATTAAAGAAAGGGACTGTATATTTTAAATCAGGGAAAAATTGGAGAAAAGCAGCCGCAGGATCTACTGTTTATGGATATATAATTTATAGAGATTACATAGAATTAACAGAATTTGAAAAATCCTATGAATATTAAATAGGGGTGATAAATATGGAATATACAGCAAATTTAAAGGTGGATATAAAAGAAGTAAAAATAATTAGGGCATTGTTGGAGGTTGAGATTAGTAATAATAAGCTTCAAATTGATTCCCTTAATATCCTTGAATATAATGAATTATTGAAAAAGATACAACTAGGAGAGATTAACATTTTGGAGGATTTATTAGAAAGGTAAATAAAAATAAGACCCCTTTAACCATTATAAAAACTAATGATTAAGGAGGTCTATTTATTAGGTTTTAAATATCAAAATTTTAAATTACTTTATACAAGAATCCCTTTTGATAGCCCTTCTGAAATACTTCCTTCCCAATCTTTAGTTAAATGGTTTCGAACATAGTTAAACAAATGTTCAACAACATCTAAATAAATTGGATTTTTTATGTAATCTTCAGAATATCTAAATTCTCTATCTGTATTTTTTTGCTTTCTTAAAACATAAATTTGATCAACTTTATATTTTTTTAAATTAATAGATTCTGTTAATTTAAGCCACTCAGCAACAACTATATAAATTCCATTAGGATTTATAACTTTAAGTTGATTCGCTGCATTTGAAGCTCCTTCGAGCATAGTTTTGTCTAGATAAGTTTTACATTCGATAGCCACAGCCGGAACTTGAAAACTCTCTTTTTCTTTTTCAGTTTCTCCTCTGCAAATAAAATTTGCTTCTATATCAACACCAATAACAAAATCATGATCTTTTTTTTCAGTGAAAACATTAGGAGTTTTTATCATCTCTTTATAATTATTAGCTCTAAAGAAAAAGTCTTTAACTACGTGAGATTTACCTATTAAAGCGTTTTCAGAAAACTCCTGAACTAAATCTTTAAACAAATAATACATGAATTCTTCAATAATACTTGAATGCAAATTAGACCTAGAATCAAATTGTTCAGCATATATTTGTAGGTCAACAAAATTTTTGTATTCTTCTAATAATTCTACTCTTTTATTTAAAATTGTAGTATCATTAGCTTCAACTGTTGATTTTGGACCTATTAACTCTTCATTTTGTTTTTTCCACTCTTTATATTTTTCATCAATTTCTGTAAGATATTTTTTACTTAATGCATCTTGATATTTAGTTTTATGCTCTTTTTTTTGTTTTAAATTATTCCCGTGAACATACATATTTTAATCCTCCAAGTAGTGTTTTATCAAATTAAGAGCTATTTCTTTAGCTAGTAGTGGCGGGACAGCATTTCCTATTTGATTATACTGACATAAATAAGCTTCCCCTTCTCTTCCTTCTCTTTTTAATAGACTTTTGCTTACAACGGTTGGTTTCCCATAAAACTTATAATTATCTGGGAAAGTTTGGATTCTCGCGCCTTCTCTCGCTGTAAAGTTTCTATCTTTAAATGGATGAACAAAATTTGCATAGAATGAAGCTGCAATAGTATGGCAAGGTTTATCTGGATGCATCCTTCTATTATTTTGATCATATATATTTTCAGATATTTTCCCTTTATTTCCTCTTTGGTAAGGTTTTAATTCATCTGGGACATCTTTTGTTGACTCTCCCCAGTTCATAACTTTAAATCTTTCAACCATTCTTTTTGTATGCTTCATAGCTTTATGATTTAAAACTATAGTGCTTTCTTTTCTCATTTTTGATTGAAATTCATTCTGAGAATCTTTAGTATATTCGAGTTCTTCTGCTCCCTCTCTTGCTTCAATTTCAGGAAGATCAGAGATAGCATCCCATAAATTAATATATTTTTCTTCTGTATATTTTTCTTCTGGAAAAAACTTTTCTAACTTTTTTAAAGTTCCTATTACGAATAAACGTTTCCTTATCTGAGGTACTCCATATTTTACAGCTTCGAGTATTTTAGATTCAACCTCATATCCTAATGCTTTAAGTTCATTTTCTATAATGTCTATAACTTTTTCCCCATTTGCTGTTTTAGCTTTTATTAAATTAGGCACATTTTCCATGACTACAACTTTAGGTTTTAGAACTTTTACAGCTCTAAGAAATTCTATGAATAAAGAATTTCTGGGATCTTTAGAATCTCCAGAATTTTTATTAGCTATTGAAAAACCTTGACAAGGAGGTCCTCCAATAATAACATCCGGACTTCCAAAACTTTCAACAAGCACTTCATTTGAGACTTCTTTTATATCATCCATTATAACTTTCATATCTTTATGATTATTCATAAGGGT
This sequence comes from Fusobacteriaceae bacterium, assembly GCA_030625925.1. Classification (GTDB taxonomy): domain Bacteria; phylum Fusobacteriota; class Fusobacteriia; order Fusobacteriales; family Fusobacteriaceae; genus Psychrilyobacter. The sequence goes on from DAOUPY010000152.1 coordinate 3,677, forward strand.
TTCAGCAGCCCACTTATCTTTTTCAATTCCACCAATGATTTTCATCCCAGCCATTTCAAAACCTGAGCTAAAACCTCCTGCTCCTGCAAATAAATCAACTACAGTTTTTAAATTATTTTTCTTCATTTATCACTCCATTACTATATATTTAATAAAATAAATTATACCATAATTAAAAATAAATTAGACTAATTTTTTAGGTGTATAGAAATTAACCTCACTTATACTTATATATAAACATAATCATTAAGCGAGATAAAGGTTTGAAATAGAAAATAAAATTATTGGCAATAACCAAACTAAATATAATAGTCATTAAATTGCATTTTAAATAATCATTTTTACTGGTATCATTGGGATTAAAAAGGAGAATCCTTTTTCAATCCATCACGGACAGTCTGAATCCCAATAAAAATAACAGTAACACAAACAAAAATCTATATAATACCAAATAAATGTACAGAAAATTATTTGTTGATTCCTTAATTTTTTATATTCTATTTAAAATAACTATTTTGTAACTTTCAGAAATGAAGTCAATAAAAATAAGGGCTTGTAAGCCCTTATTTTTATACTGTCTATTTTTTTAGTCTATTTTTATTTTTTGTTTGCGAATTTGTTCTATATTTGTCCGCGTTAATTGTTAAATTTAGCTAGTATGACACTCTCTAGAACAAAAATAACACCCATTCGATTTTGAAAACATTTCTTTGGCTTTTTTCACTGCATCTTTACAAGAATCAAAATAGCCAAGATATTCTCTATTTTCTGAAAGAGGTAAATATCGACATTCTCCTGTATGAACCTCCTAATACCTTATTTGTTAATGTTGTTATCAGAGCTATTGTCTGGATTAGCTCTTACATATTTTTCTCCATTTATTTCATAAATTGAATGATTAGGATGTTTTCCGTTTTCAACTTCTTTTACAAGCGTTTCTCTAGAAACTTCTCCTCTGCCTTGAATTGTATAGCTATCGTTTTCTCCATTTTCTCCGTCATGATTCCCACGAATTTTTTTTGCCATCTATTATCATCTCCTAATTATATTAAAATAAACAGTACAACTATCTATTACTCTATTTTTATTAAGAAGTAAATAAAAAATACATATTAACAACATCAAAAAGTCAAGTTTTTAGCGTTAAAAACTTGACTTTTTGTGTTTATTCAACTAAAATTAATTAAGGAGGTGAGCTTTATGAAAGTTGCAACCGAAGTTAGAAAAAAAATAGATAAAATCGAAGATGGGACAATATTTAAATACAAAGATCTGGAACAACAATTTAAAAACAGCCTTGCTTTAGCGAAAATATTAAGTCGATTAGTTAAAGAGAATAAGATTGAAAGAAT
>DAOUPY010000266.1 GCA_030625925.1 Fusobacteriaceae bacterium
AGATGAGGGGACATTTTTTTATTAACTAGGAAAATATTTTTCTAATTTTAAGTTGACGTATTTCCCTGTATCCTCTAATTTAAATTCAGCTGAATATATCTTTTCATTTTTTCCCTTTATCTTCTTCAGGGTAATTGTTTCCCCTTTTATTAATTTTTTAGCCCTTGTTTTAGATATCTTTACCTCGATAGATTTATACTTACTCTCTTTCCAGATGGTGAAATTACACGGTGGTGTATCTCTATAACCTACACATGAAAATCCCTTACTATTCTCATAGATATTTTTCCCGCATCTGGGACAGACTCCGATTACCTCCCTTTCTGAATCATTGTATACCCTGGGTATCTCTATATTTTGACCTATAATTTTTTTCAATTCCTCTGTGACCAGATCAATAGTTTCTTGGATGGTACTGTTTCCCTTATACACTTTTTTTAGAAGTTTAGAAAACTCTACAGTTTTTGTTTTATATAGATCCACATTTAATTTATCCAGGGTCTCTACCACTTTTTGCCCCAGTGGTTCCAGAGAAAAGTTAGATCCTTTTTGTGATATATATTCATATTTTTTAGCATTTTCTATTATCCCTGTTCTTGTAGCCTCAGTACCTATCTCAATACCTTTCAATATAGCTCTATATTCATCCTCTTCAGTATCACTGTCCTTCCTAAATGGATTTTTTAAATGAGCTGACAGTTCCCTTTCCGATACCTTTTTCGGTGGCTTAGTTTCCTTTAATTTCTTTTTAAAGTCGACTTTAAAGGTATCCCTTACAGTAAAATTTGGTAACTTATTCTCAAAATTTAAAGGTTCATATCTGAAAAATCCCATCTGTACGATACTCTCTCCTGAAAGTTTAAATTTCTCATCTCCTACACCTATTGTGACTACAACCTTGGCAGTAATAGTCTCTTCAACTACAAAGTTGGAAATAAAACGATTTAGAATAGTTTCATAGATTATTTTTTCCCGACCATTCAAACTGTTTTTTGGAAATTTCATCGTTGGAATTATTGCACTATGACTCTCTACCTTGTCATCGTCAAATATCTTCTTGGAATCCTTAAATTTTACATTATGATCCTTTGAAAGTACCTTTAAAAGTTGTTTTACCTTCCCCTTTTCATTCACAGCCAAGTATTCTGTGTTTGTCCTAGGGTATGTGACATATCCATTTTCATATAATTTTTGTATTATTTCCAAGGATCCCTTAAAATCTATCTTATTTTTTTTAGACAGCTGTGATTGCAGTTTTGACAACGAAAATAACTTACTCGGCTGTTTTTTTATTTCCTTGTTTTCTTTGGACAAAACCACCCCTTCACAGGCATTTAGTTCTTCACATTTTGAATCGGCTTTTTTCTCATCTTTTATAGGGTATTTAGTGCTTTTAGACAGTTTGAATTCGACCTCATCTTTTTCGCACTCACTCTCAATTTGAATGTATTTATCCACAACGAATTTTTCTATGGCCATATCTCGGTCATAAATAAATTTTAATACAGGTATCAACACCCTTCCGACTGGCATCAATTGACCACTTTTCAAGGTGATATACCTGGTTAAATTTATCCCGAACAACCAATCCATTACAGTTCGAGAGTACCCCTCAAAAGCTAACCTTATATAATCTTTATCAGGTTTTATATTTTTCACTTCTTCTATGATGGTTTCCTTGGTCTGTTCTGGCAGCCAGAGTCTATATACCTTTTTTTTACTTTTGGATTCCTTTATAATCCGGTCTATTATTATCTGTCCCTCTCTGTCTGCATCCCCACAATTAATAATTCCTTCTACATCTTCCCTCTCCATAAGATTTTTAAGAGTTTCAAATTGTTCAGATATTCCCCTGCTTTCCTTTAATTTAAATTTAAATTTTCTAGGAGTAAAGGGCAGTTCAACCTCTTTCCACTTCATCTTCTTCCCAAAATAATCATCTACATCTGATAGTTCAAATAGATGCCCAAATGCCCAGGAAACAATATATTTTTCTCCTTCTATATATCCATTACCTCTTTTTTTTAAATCCAGTGCACTGGCTATATTTCTTCCTAAACTTGGTTTCTCTGCTATAATCAATTTTTTCATTTCTTACTCCTTTTATTCAACCCACTGAGGGTTTCTTCTTTCTATATAAAACATAATTCAAACAAATTTGAGACTTCTCTTCTAATTTTAGAGTATTGTCAGATTTAAATCAAGAAAAAAAGAAAAGAAAATTGACCTTATCCTCCTAATATTGATATAATTTAAGGATAAATAGGTAGTGATTTCCTATCTGTAAACTTTCATTAATCAACTCTTGTTTCATAGGAGAATTCAATATGTTAAAATTTAAAAATATAACTACTCGCGAAAAGAAACCCTATCTCAACAATTTAAATTTAAATATTTCAAATGGAAGATTTGTCCTTTTAAATTATAAATCTAAGCTAGAAAAAAACAAGATAATCGACTTGATCTGTCAATTAGATACCCCTAAATCCGGGAATATAATAATAGGAGGAAAAAATCTTTCTAAATTTAATTGCCGCTCAAAAATAATCCACAAGAGAATTGGTATTTGTTTTGAAGACTTTAAACTTATACAAACTAAGGATGTTTTGGCAAATATCATCCTTCCTTTAAAGATCCATACAAAACTGTCTCCTAAGAAACTCATTGAAGCAGGAGAGGAACAATTAAAGAATTTTGGTCTTTTAGAGAAAAAAAACAATTCTTTGACTACTCTTAGTTTAGAAGAAAAACAAAGACTTAACATTGCCAGATCTATAATATTAAATCCTGAATTGATTATTCTGGATAACCCGCAGACTCATTTAAAAATTGAAAAAATTGAGAGTTTGATGAAATACCTTGAACTTCTTAATAAGGCAGGGAAAACTATAGTAGTTTTTACCAACAATAAAAAAATTGAAAATATGATAAATTTTGAAAAATATATCTTAAAGAAGGGAGCAATATCTAATGTTTAAAAAAATGAGCCAGATGAATACCGAAATAAATGAATTGATCCAAAAAAATATAACTTACTACACTCTTAGTTTCACTACTTTGATCTTTGCATTTTTATTTTTTAATATAAGCATTATCTCCGTCTATAATATCTATCGAAATAATAAAACTTTAAATAAAAGTTATACTCTCAGTGTATATATGAATAACAATGTCTCTCAAAATAGTATTGAGAAGATCGAAAAAAACATTTTAAATCTTGATGGCATTGAAAAAATCAGCTATATAAATAAAGAATTAGCTTTTCAAAATTTAGCTGCTCAACTGGGACTCAGCAATCGCGGGATAAACAATCCTCTCTTAAACTCTTTTATCGTAAAAACTAAGGGAGAAAAAAATCTAAATGAAGCCAAAGTTATTATCGATGAAATAGACGGTGTAAAGGAAGTTATAATCAATAAAAAAAGTGTCACTGCACTAGATGAAAAAATAAAAAGAAATAATAAACTTATAATCGGACTGCTTATCATCATACTTCTGCCGATAAAAATAATGATATTTAATATAATGCATAGTAGTGTTGTCAGTCAAAATCACGATATAGAAGCTAAA
>DAOUPY010000492.1 GCA_030625925.1 Fusobacteriaceae bacterium
CAACAAAGGCTAAAAAAATAAAGGACTTAGTGGGTTATTTTCATACTATTAAACCCAATAAGATAGAAGCTGAAGTTTTATCCGGGATTGCCATAAAGGATGAATCAGACCTGAAAAAAGCAGGACAGTATTTTGTAAATAAGGGTGTAAAGAATGTCTTTATTACCTTAGGAGCTGAAGGAGTATATTATAAAACTCCCAAAATGGAAGGGATCATAGTACCGCCTACTATGGAAATGGTGGGAGCCACAGGAGCAGGAGATGCTTTTGTAGCAGGATTAACCTACGGATTGTTCAATGATAAAAATATAGAGGAAGAGATAAAGTTTGCCATAGGTGCATCGATCTTGGCTATCTCATCAGAGGAGACTATAAATCCAAATATAACATCTAACTTGGTAAAAAAAACAATAGAGAAACTAAATTTTAAAAATAAAAAAATAATTTTATAATAGAGGAGTGTATTATGTTAATTTATGAAAAGTATGTAGACATCAGCAGTGAGGTTAAGGAAGCATTAGACCATGGTAAACCTGTAGTAGCATTGGAATCGACAATTATTTCCCATGGAATGCCATACCCTATGAATGTAGAAACTGCACTTAAAGTTGAAGATATAATCAGAGAGGGTGGAGCTGTTCCGGCAACAATTGCCATCTTAAATGGCAGGTTAAAAGTAGGATTAACAAAAGAAGAGATAGACTATCTTGGAAAAGCCGGGGAAAAAGTTATTAAAACCAGCAGAAGAGATATTCCATTTATTATTGCAAAGCAATTGGACGGTGCAACTACTGTAGCTTCAACAATGATAATAGCTAATATAGCAGGGATAAAAGTATTCGCGACCGGCGGTATGGGAGGAGTGCACAGGGGAGCAGAGGCAAGTTTTGATATATCTGCTGACTTAGAAGAATTAGGAAGAACAGACGTAGCTGTAGTTTGTGCAGGAGCGAAATCAATATTAGATATAAACTTGACTTTGGAGTATTTAGAGACAAAGGGAGTTCCTGTAGTAGGGTACCAAACAGATGAATTGCCTGCTTTTTATACTAGAAAAAGCGGATTTAAGGTAGACTATAATATCCAGACTCCTAGTGAATTAGCACTTGCTTTAAAAGCTAAGTGGGATCTGCATCTAAAAGGAGGTTTTGTAATAGCCAATCCAATTCCTGAGAAATATGAGATGGATTTTGACATAATTACTAACGCGATAAATACAGCTGTAGAAGAAGCTGAAAGACTCGGTGTAAAAGGTAAGGAAAGCACGCCATTCTTACTGGCTAAGGTAAAGGCATTGACAGGCGGAGATTCATTGGAATCAAACATAGAATTAGTTTATAATAATGCAAAATTAGCTGCAAAGTTAGCTGTAGAATATTCAAAGTTATAATTCGTTTATGTAAAAATAATATTATTGTGGAGTTTTCTATTTTGAAAGCTCCTTTTTTTATGTATTAAAGAAATTATACCCGTAAAGGATATAATACTAGTAATTTAATCTATAAACATAAATTTTTTGTTGCTTTTATTATCATTGATAAATAAAGTTGCAAATGTTTTACTATTCATATATACTGTATAGCATATAGTTTGACAATCAAAACAAAAGTAGGAGGAGGAATAATGATAGCAATAATTGGAGGAGTAAAGGGGATAGAGTTTGAGTATAAGGGACTGATGAAGAAAAATAACCTTAAATGTAAAATATACAATAAAAATTGTCCAAATTTTGAAAAAAAGATAAAAAATTGTGAAGCATGTATAATGTTTACCAATACAATAAGTCATAAACTTTCGGTTTCGTGTAACAAGGTCTGTAGGAAAAATGATATACAATTTATAAGAGTTCATT
>DAOUPY010000524.1 GCA_030625925.1 Fusobacteriaceae bacterium
CACTCATTCTATGTCTCCTTTTTTACATTTAAAAAACTTTCCTCTCAACCTTGGCTTCCTTGTATTGATTTTACATTTAGAAAATTATGTTTAATTACAATATTTTTTTTAATCTCTCATCTCTACCTCGGCCCCTCTTTAAAAAAAGAGGGACCATAAGAAGGAGGAGTTAATTAATCTTCTCCCTCTCTGCTATCTCCTTCAACACCTTCTTTATATCCTGAGCTCTCTCTTTTTTACACACTAAGATAGCGTCATCAGTTTCTACTATGACTAGGTCTTCTAATCCTATTGTAGCTACTATTTTTTTAGTTCCTATTATTATGTTATTCTTACTCCCGATCTCAATGAGTTCATTGGCTCTATTCACAGTTCCATTTTCATTGTGCTCTAATACTTCATCTAGAGCCGGATAGCTTCCTACGTCATTCCATCCAAAATCCACAGGTATCACCTGAATATTCTGAGCTTTTTCCATAATTCCGAAATCGATAGATATCTTTTCAAACTTCTCAAATAAAGTTTTAAGCTCTAAAGTTTCAGCTTCCAATTCTAATTTTTTATCCTTTAGCTTAGAGATCTTATTAAAAATTTTGAAATGCTTGGGCATATATTTTTCAAAGGATCCCATGATCATATCAAGTCCTATGACAAACATCCCACTGTTCCAAAGGTAGTTTCCAGCTTCTACATATTCCTCTGCTCTCTCTAAATTTGGTTTTTCCCAAAATCTTATTACCTTGCTCGGCTCCCCTATGTAGGCCTCTTTTACCTCTATATAACCATATCCCGTCTCAGGTTTATTGGGCTTTATTCCCAATGTAATTATTGAGTTGGTTTCCATAGCCGTCTCACTGGCTCCTACTATTCTTTTTCTGAAATTATCCTCATTTTTTATGATATGATCCGAAGCCAGCACTACCATGGTAATCTTTTCATCATTTAATTTTTCCTTGATCTTAACTGCTCCATATCCAATAGCTGCAGCGGTATCTTTAAATGCCGGTTCTACAATTATATTTTCATACGGCAGATCAGGCAGCTCCATCCTGATAGCTTCTGCCTGGACAGCATTTGTCCCTATAAATATTTTATCTGCTGGTATGATAGGCAGTATACGGTCTACCGTCATTCTGATTAAACTCCTGTCTTCATCTATCAATTTCAACAACTGCTTAGGTCTTTCCTTAGTCGACAAGGGCCAAAACCTTTCCCCGGATCCTCCTGCCATTATAAATGCTGTTAACATATACATCACTCCTATTTCTATGAATTTAACTCTAATTTTTAATTTTTTAATCTCTTCTACTCAGTTACATAAAATTTTTATAGTTGTTTCACGGAAATCTTATTTTCCGACACAGATCTTCTTAAATTTTTTATCGGTGAAAATCGATGTTTATTGGTGGCTAAGTTTTTAGTCTTTTGTCACGAATTACACAAATAGACTTACTACTAATAGTATATACTAAATACTTGAAAAATATGATATAATGTTACGAATAAAAAAAATTATTTTTTATAATTGGATATAGATCTTTAACTATAATTATCTGTTGAACTTATAAAAATTTGGAGGTTAATAAAT
>DAOUPY010000254.1 GCA_030625925.1 Fusobacteriaceae bacterium
AATATCACAGATAAAAGATACCACCTGACTAAGGGAAAATTAGAGTTAGTAAAATAATTCTCTGATAAACCGAGTCTCTTTCTTAAAGAAAAGGGGCTCAGTTTAGAGGAAAAGTTGCTACGGAAAGGGACTAAATGAGAGAGGGCCGAATATAAATTTAAATCTTATAATTAACTGTTAGTTGCTAATACTAATTGAGAAGTCTAGTTATAAGTTTTTAGTTTATATGAAATATAACCGGGGGGGCAAGATGAAAAATTTTGAAGAAATACTATCTAAAGCACAGCAGCAAGGGAAAAAAAAGATTATATCTGTAGCTGTGGCTCAAGATAGAGAAGTTCTATTATCTGTGGAGGAAGCTAGAAAAAAAGGTGTAGTAGACGGGATATTGGTAGGAGATTCTGTCAAGATAGAAAAGATAGCTGGTGAATTAAATATAGATTTATCTAACTACAAAATCATCGACAAAAAAGATGACGTAGAGGCTGCCAGACAGGCTGTGCTAGAGGTATCTAGTGGAAGAGCAGATATGCTGATGAAGGGCTTGGTCGATACAGGTGTAGTATTAAAGGCTGCATTAGATAGGGAGATCGGACTTAGAGGAGATGGGATACTGTCTCATGTTGCTGTATTTGAGATTGAAAACTACGACAGATTGTTTTTTATTACAGATGCGGCTATGAATATAGCACCAGACTTAGAAGCTAAGAAAAAAATAATAGACAACTCTGTAAAGGTAGCACGTGCTTTGGGTATAGAAATACCTAAGGTAGCTTGTATTTGTGCCAAGGAAAAAATGAATCCGAAGATGCCGGATACAGTGGATGCGCATGAATTGGAAGAGATGAGTAAAAGGGGAGAGATAGCAAATTGTATAGTAGGAGGACCTTTCGCACTGGATAATGCTGTATCGGTAGAGGCTGCTAAGCATAAGGGAATTGAACACGAAGTGGCTGGGATGGCAGATATTTTGTTGGCTCCAGACATCGAAGGTGGAAATATATTATATAAATCTATATCTTATTTTGCCAGATCTAAGGGAGCAGGATTGATAGTCGGAGCTACAGCTCCAATTATCTTGACATCCAGAGCAGACAGCGAAGAAACTAAGTTAAACTCAATAATATTAGGAGCAATGACAGCGGGTAAATTATAAAAGCAATTGAAAATTAGAAGGATAAAAGTCATCTTAAAATTAAAGTTTTAAGACGATTATTTTATAAGAGTAGCTATGCTGCTGAAGCATTATTCATTATCAATTACTAATTATTAATTCGGCTAAAAACCGTTAGGGGGAATAAAAAAATGAGTTATAAAATATTAGCGATTAATCCAGGGTCTACATCTACAAAGATAGCAATCTATGAAAACGAAAAGGAGATCTTTGAAAAAACTCTGAGACATACAAACGAGGAGTTGGCACCATTTGAAAACATCTCAGATCAATTGGAATTTAGAAGGGAAGTTATCTTAGATGCAGTATCTGAATCAGGGATAAAAATCGAAGAATTAGCAGCTATTGTAGGCAGGGGCGGGTTGTTAAAACCAATTGCTGGTGGGACTTATGAAGTGAATGAAGAGATGCTGGCAGATTTAAAGGTCGGAGTGTTAGGAGAACATGCCTCAAACTTAGGTGGAAGGATAGCTCATGAAATAGCTTCTACGATCTCAAAACCTTCTTATATTGTGGATCCTGTGGTAGTAGATGAGTTAGATGATGTAGCTAGAGTGTCAGGGATACCTGAATTAGAGAGAAAGAGTATCTTCCATGCATTGAATCAAAAAGCAGTAGCCAGAAGAGCTGCTAAAGAGATGGGAAGACCTTATGAGGAACTAAACTTAATTGTTGTGCATCTTGGTGGTGGAATCAGTGTAGGAGCTCATTCAAATGGAAGAGTTATAGATGTAAATAATGCACTTGATGGAGATGGACCATTTTCACCTGAAAGATCTGGGCAGCTTCCTATCGGAGATCTATTGAAGATGGCTACAAGCGGGAAATATGATTTAGATTTCATAAAAAAGAGAATCAAAGGAAATGGCGGAGTAGTAGCGTATTTAGACACCAATGATATGAAGGAAGTTACTGATAATGCTGAAAATGGAGATGAAAAAGCAGCTCTTATTGTAGAAGCTATGGGATATCAAGTGGCTAAAGAGGTAGGAGCTATGGCGGCTGTGCTTTCTGGAAAGGTAGATGCTGTAATCTTAACAGGAGGAATCGCTTATTCTAAGAAAATAGTAGGAGATATCACAGATAGAATTTCATTTATAGGAGAGGTAAAGGTATATCCTGGAGAAGATGAGATGCTGGCTTTAGCTGAAGGTGGTTTGAGAGTGTTGACAGGGGAAGAATCGCCTAAAAAATACTAAAAAATAATTTAACTGGGGAAGGACTTCCATTGGAGGAGTCCTTCTTTTCATATAGAAATTTATTTTTAAAATTAAAGTAGGAAATTAAAAAAAATGGGGTATACTTGATTATAGGAGGAAATGCTAGATACCTCTAAATACATAATCTTTAATAAAGGAAGTGAAGTCTATGAGAATGATCATAAGTGGGAGACATTTAGAAGTTACACCAGGAATAAGAGCGCATGCTGAGAAAAAAATAGGAAAGATAAAAAAATATTTTGATCAAATAGCGGAGGTGTATATCACTCTTTCAGCACAACACGTAAAAACAGGGAAGGTTCATACAGCAGATGTATTAGTTTATGTAAATGGTTCTAAAATAAAAGCTACAGTAGAAGAAATAGATCTATATGCTGCCATCGACGAGGTAGTAGATGTACTTGAAAAGCAATTAACTAAACATAAGGAAAAATTAAGAGATAATAAACATGCTAAAGCACTTAAGAAGTTTGACTATAATGCTGAAACTGGACATATAACAAGAGAAAAAGTAAGTAGGATTATCCCTACTAGGATAGTGGCTAAGCCAATGGAAATAGGAGAGGCTATTTTACAGATGGAAACTATGGGAAAAAAATTCTATATATTTATGAATGCTGAAACAGAGGAATTAAATGTAGTGTATAAAAGAAGAGATGGAGATTACAGCCACGTAGAAGCTGGATGGGAATAGAAATAACAAAAAAAGGAGTTAATCGTACTGATTAACTCCTTTTTTCTTACTTTTATCACTATAAATAAACAACAAATCGTGGTATATTTTGATGTGTTATAAATATTCAAAAAAAAAAAGAATTTTTAATTTTGCCGTAGGCGATGGGGGGATAAAAGATGAAAAAACATAAAAATCTAATGATTCAAGGAACGGCGTCATCGGTGGGGAAAAGTCTGATAACTACTGCACTATGCAGATTGATATATAAGAAAGGGTATAAAGTGTGTCCATTTAAATCACAAAATATGGCACTTAATTCATATATAACTGAAAACGGCTTGGAAATGGGAAGAGCTCAAGTGGTGCAGGCAGAAGCTTGTGGGATAAAACCAGAGGTCTATATGAATCCGATATTATTAAAACCTACCAGCAACAAAAAATCTCAAGTGATTTTAAATGGTAGAGTTGTAGAAAATATGGGAGCTGTGAAATATTCAGAGTATAAAGAGGGATTAAAAAAAGAGATTTTAAGTAACTATGATTATATAAAGACAAACTATGATGTATCTATAATTGAAGGGGCAGGTAGTCCGGTAGAGATCAACCTTACAAAGG
>DAOUPY010000222.1 GCA_030625925.1 Fusobacteriaceae bacterium
TGGTATCAATGTTTTTTTAGAGAATCTATCTGAAATATAGATTGATCCCACATTACCAATTGTCTGAACCAGACCATAAACCGACATGGCTGCCCCTATTTGAGTATGAGAAAGGTGCATAAACTCTTGCATCGGCACATAAAATGCATCTTTTAATGATGAAAGTTTATATATTGTCCCACCTCCTATTATCAAAACTATAAATGTGAACCATTTTTTAAAATTTTCACTCTTTGCTGCTGAACTCCCTAACGCTATACCTTTCCCTGCCATCTTTTCCTCCCTTAATTTCTGTTTTCGTTTGAACGTTTAGATTATATTACACTTTTTGTGGATTTGCAAGCTTTTTTATGGTTTTTTATGGTTTTTAGTTGTTTCTAGCTTTGAAATAAAGAATTTAAGTGATTTTATTGCTAGGTTTTAGCGCCTGGTGTATTATATATTTTAAAAAAAATTTTATCTTCAGTTACATCTAACTGTGTTTTTAACCTTTTTCATATTGCTTATGTTTAAATTTGACTTTTTGTGGTTTTAGTTGTACAAATGGATTGCAGAATAAATTATAGGGAGGAATTCAATGGTAGCAGTCAATACAGATTATGTAAAAACAAAGAATGATATAAATCATACCAAGAACATGCTGGAAACTATTTCTAAAATAGGGTTTACTCATGTTCATTGGGTACATCAGTGGGATGGGACCGACCTTTATAGTGTTTCAGAGATGAAGCAGATAAAAGGGTGGTTAAAAGAATTAAATTTAAAAGTTAAAGGAGTCCACGCCAGTGATGGAACTATTACAGGAACTTTTGACGAGAGAAAGATCTTCGTTTCGCCCAATGAACTTAGTCGAGAAGCAGGAGTAAAACTAGTGAAGAACAGGATAGATCTAGCTGCATTTTTAGAAGCAGGTGAGATTGTGTTACATGTCAAGATGTTACATTTAATCCAGCCAGATATTGGATATGGATCTTATGGTGATACATATTGGGAACAGTTATTTAAATCATTTGATTCAATAGTAAAATATGGACAGGAGAAAAAGATTAAGATTGCAATTGAAAATTTGGAATTCCCTAGGCTTGAGGTTCAATTTGATCAATTCGACCGATTATTCGAACGTTATTCTATAGATGAACTTAGTTTTTGTTTTGATCTAGGGCATAACATGATATTGAGTAAAGATAGACCTTTAGCTTTTTTAGAGAGATATAATGAGCGTTTAACCAACTTACATTTAAATTGTGGCGTTTTTAATAGATCCATGGAAACAGAATATAAACAATTTTTAAAATGTGATACACACAGTGTTCCTAATAAAGATTTGATAGATTTTGAGAGTCTTTCAAAACTAATTGCGGAATCGCCATATAAATTACCTGTTACCTTCGAAGTTTCTATTCCTGGGAATATAAAAAAAGGACTGAGTCAAACCTTAAAAGTAGGAAATGAAATAGAGACTTTGGTAAAAAAATATAGAGATACTGAATAACCATATTGTTTAGTCAGGCTTATAATTGGATATTGAAATTAGAAAAAAAAAAGAGATAGCTTTGCTATCTCTAATTTTTTATCTCTATTCCGTTTTTTAAATATTTTTTTTTCATGTTTTTATCTAATTTAGAATCCGTTATTATAAAATTTATATCTTCTAAATCACATATTTTTATCAGGGAATTACTCCCTATCTTGCTGGAATCCGCTAAGATTATAATTTCATTTGCAATCTCTATAAACTTTTTTTGCAGCTGGACTTCTTCCTCTAAAAAATCTGTAACTCCTCTTTTTAAAGAAACTCCTCCTACACTGATGAAGGATTTATTGACCGAAAATTTATCTAAAGCATTGACTGTATTTTCACCCAAAAAAGAAAATTCCCTCCTATTGTAGATCCCGCCTACCAATATAAGATTTATTCCTTCTTTTTCAACTAATTCATTGGCTATTAATAAGGAATTAGTTATAACGGTCAGGTTACTGTATTTAACTTTTAACAGTTTTGCGATCTCAATATTTGTAGTACTTCCATTTAAAGCTATCGTTTCCCCTTCACCTATATATTCTAAAGCTTTAGATGCAACAGCTTTTTTTTCTTCTTTACTTTCATCTTCTCTCAATCTATAGGGAAGGTTGTCCACTTTGTTTGTTTTGGCTATAGCCCCCCCATGAACTTTTTTCAGCAGGCCTTGTTTTTCTAAATTTTCCAGATCTCTCCTAATAGTTTCTAAGGATACTTCTAATTTTTTAACTAACTTAGAAGATTTTACACTCCCATCTAAATCCAAAATACTTAGGATTTTATTATACCTCTCGTTTGCTAGCAACGCTATCACCTCTTTATAATGTTATATATTTATGTAGTTGTTTGAAAAATCTTTAACTGATTTTTTAACCTGTATACTGAGTAGAAGTATAGCCAAAAGATTAGGAATTATCATTATTCCTAGTATAGTATCTTGAATATACCACACTAAACGTAAACTGACAAGGGAACCTATTAAACTAAAAAATACAAAAACAAATCTAAAATATCCCGCTCTTTTTTTATCTAAGATAAAAGTAAGGGTAACATCTCCAAAATACCACTGAGCTAAGATGGAGGAAAAACCAAACAATATCATACTTATTCCTATCACATATTTAAACATAGGATGGATGGATTCAAAGGCTCTCATAACCATTAAAGCCGGTGAAATATCTGCTTTATATATACCGGTAGTCATTATTACAAATGAAGTCATTGAACACATCACAATGGTATCTATAAATACCTCGACAATACCAAACAAACCCTGCCTGGAAGGGTGATCAGTGATAGCTGTTGAATGCAATACAGGAGCAGAACCCTCCCCTGCTTCGTTAGAATAAAGACCTCTGGCTATCCCGAATCTCATAGCTGTTCTGATAGAATATCCTGCTACTCCGCCGCCAACCGAATCCAAATTAAAAGCAGATCTGAATATCATGGTAATTGCAGGAAGGATATTATGAAAATTGGTAATAATTATTATTAAACTCCCTAAAAAATATATTAAAGCCATAATTGGAACTATTTTACTAGATACAAATCCTAATCTTTTGACTCCTCCGACTATCACTAAGCTCACTAAAACCACCATGATCATCCCAGAAACTAAAGGTTTTATATGAAAAATATCTTTTGCTACCAAAGCAATGGCATTAGATTGAATCAATGCTCCACCGCTTATTTGGAGGAACATTAAAATAGCAAAAAATATTCCTGTTTTTTTCATATTCAAACCCTTGGAAAGGTAATACATAGGTCCGCCTACAAAACTACCGTCTTTTAATTTTTCTCTATATATCATACCCAATACAATTTCTGCATATTTTGTAGCCATGCCCAATATTCCAGCCAGCCACATCCAAAAGACAGCTCCTGGACCACCTAATACAATAGCCGTAGCCACTCCTACAATATTTCCATTTCCTATACAGCTGCTGAGAGCTGTACATAGAGCTTCATAGGGAGAAAGTGTTCCTTCACCCACTGTGCTGTCTGATTTTCTACTGTTCCAAACTTCTCTCATAGATAGTTTAAACCATCTAAATTGAATGAAGCCGGTGAAAACAGTAAAATAAAGACCTACCAATAATAATGTTGCTAAAAGCCAGTTCCCCCAAATTAAATTGGATAAGGTCTTAAATAATTCTTCCATATATAACAATTCTTTACCTCCACATTTTTATTATTTTTATCAAATAATAACATTTTTTACCAAGTTTTTCAACATTTTATATTGGTTTCATGTGTTTTTGTGTGTGTTTTGTCTTATATGTTGCAAAAAAGTACGTTAAAGTCACTCCAGAATGAATGACTATCTATAACAATAATTACAATAAAATTAAGAAAGTATTTTATTTAAAAAAATTTTCAATGCAAATATTCTTCTAATATATCAACTTAAAAAGGGAGCAGATAAAATCTGCTCCCTTTTCACATTTTTATATAAAGTTACTAATCCAAAAAAACTCTCTCTCTTTAATTTTTTTGATTCTTTCTTTTATCTATATAAAACTCCTAATCCACAAAACTCTCTTCATTTAATACCTTAGGCTCACCCTTTAAAAACTTCTTCTTTGTTTCCTTTGTTT
>DAOUPY010000311.1 GCA_030625925.1 Fusobacteriaceae bacterium
TTATCTGTTTTTAAACCTGATATCACTGTTTCAGGATTATCACTTATTTCCACAAACTCAATGTGTTGTTTTAAATAAAGTTTTGCAGCCTGAAGAACTCCCAGATCATCATCGACAATCAATACTCTGGCATTAATTTTATTTTCCATACTCATTTCCATTAAGATAATAAGCAAATAAGATGCCAAAATCAACAAACCTCATATATATATTTTCATAAAACTTACCAGGGAAAGTGTCCAATAGTGAACACAGATTGTCCACTATCAAACATTAATTAGTATTCTGAACCGTTTACAGCT
The DNA here is from genome assembly GCA_030625925.1 of Fusobacteriaceae bacterium. GTDB lineage: Bacteria > Fusobacteriota > Fusobacteriia > Fusobacteriales > Fusobacteriaceae > Psychrilyobacter. The sequence goes on from DAOUPY010000311.1 coordinate 303, forward strand.
TGATAAGTATAGATCTAGAATTTGGCATGATTCTTGCAAATGTAATTTGGTAACAGAATAAAAGGAGGCGATTATGGGTATGGATAAAAAAATTAAGAGAAAAAAATGGACAACAAAAAAAATCATTACTCTTTCTATCAGTTTAATATTTATTGGCTATGTAATATATAGCCTTCTTACAATTAAAAACAATCAATTAAATGTAAAAAAAGAAAGAATAACTATTTCTACAATAAAAAAAGATTCTTTTCAGGAATATATCCCATTCAGTGGCACGGTTATTCCAAAGGGAACCAGATCTATTGTTGCAACAGAGGGAGGCAGGATAGAGAAGATATTTGTGCAGACCGGTTCCATTGTAAAAACAGGTGATAAAATACTGAAATTATCCAATACAAATCTTCTTCTGGATATCATGTACAGGGAGGCGGAACTTTACAGACAGAGTAATAATCTAAGAAATACAAGACTTGAGTTTGAAAAATACAGCATCCAATTAGAGCAGCAGTTATCAGATATCAGGTTTAATCTTATTGAAGCTGAAAATAAATATAAACGGAATAAATATTTATATAAAGAAAAAATTATTTCAAAACAGGAATTTGATACTTCTATAAATAGTTATAATTATTATAAAGAAAAAAATAAATTAACTAATGAATCCAGGGAAAAAGACCTGAAATTCAGAAATCAGCAGATCAAACAGCTAGAGAGTTCACTCGCAAGAATGAATGGTAATCTAAAGATTGTTAAAACCAAACAGGATGATCTGACGATTAAAGCTCCTATTACAGGTTTATTGAGTTTGATAGATCTCAAATTAGGAGAGTCCTATTCTCCCGGAAGGAGATTAGGACAGGTTGACGTTCAGAATAGTTTTAAGGTAAGAGCAGATATCAGTGAACACTACATCTCCAGAGTTGAAATTGGAAGAAAAGGAACTTTTAAATATTCAAACAAAGAGTATAAATTAGAATCAACAATGATCTACCCTGAAGTTATTGAAGGTGTATTCAAGGTTGATTTTAATTTCCTGGGGGATAAACCGGAAGGAGTAAGGCGGGGACAGTCATTTCATATAAACTTTGAATTAGGTGATCTGAGTGAAGCTGTTTTAGTCTCCAGGGGACCATTTTATAATAAAACCGGAGGTTATTGGATATTTGTTCTGGATAAATCCGGTAAGGGTGCATACAAGAGGAATATAAAAATTGGACGACAAAACCCTCTTTTTTATGAGGTCCTGGAAGGTCTGAAGCCAGGTGAAAAAGTTGTTACATCCTCTTATGATAATTTTGGTAAAGCTGAAGAATTGATAATAAAAAAATAATAAATTAAAAGGAGCTAATTATGATCGAAACAAAAAATTTAAAAAAAATCTATACAACTGAGGATGTGGAAACTACTGCACTGAACAATGTTAATTTAAGGGTAAAAGAAGGTGAATTCATTGCTGTCATGGGACCTTCGGGATGTGGAAAGTCCACGCTGTTAAATATTCTTGGACTTTTGGATAATCCAACAGAAGGAGAATTTTTCTTTACCAATGAGGAAGTTGGAGGATATTCTGAAAAACAGAGAACAAACCTGAGAAAATCCAACATTGGATTTATCTTTCAAAGTTTTAATCTGATCGATGAATTAACAGTTTATGAGAATATTGAATTACCGCTGCTCTATCAGAAAGTCTCCCCGGCAGAGAGGAAGAAGAAGGTTAAGGCAGTAATGGAAAAGCTAAATATCCTCCCCCGAAAAAACCATTTCCCTCAGCAGCTGTCCGGAGGACAACAGCAGAGAGTAGCGGTAGCCAGAGCTATTGTGACAAAACCAAAAATGATCCTGGCAGATGAACCAACCGGAAATCTTGACTCAGAAAATGGTGATGAGGTTATGAGTCTTTTAACACAGCTTCATGAAGAGGGAACAACAATTATAATGGTTACTCACTCACCTTCGAATGCAGAATGTGCTCAGAGAATAATCAACCTCTTTGATGGTCATATAATAACAGAAAACAAAAAAGAAGAATTTCATTTATAGATAGGAGACATAAAAATGATAATGAGAAATTTGCAAACTACTCTTAGAAATATAAAAACAAACAAATTATTTACGGTTATTAATATCAGTGGGCTGGCTATAGGAATGGCTTGTGCAATATTAATTTTCCTGTGGGTTGATTTTGAGTTAAGCCATGATGATTTTCATTTAAACAAAAATGAAATATATAAGGTAAGTTACAAAAATGAAAGTTATTATTGCCCCGGACCTCTGGCTGCAAATTTAAAAAAAGAGTTCCCTGAGATTAAGGAAACGACACCATACCTGCATCGGAGTAATGCTAAACTGACTCTAAATAATAATGGATATTTTTCAGAAGGAGCTTTTGTATCCCAATCTTTCTTTGATATTTTTTCTTTTCCTTTAATAAAGGGAAATATTGAGACTCTTTTAACTGATCCCAATTCAATTGTTATTACTCAGGAGCTTGCAAAACGTATTTTTGGAACGGACGATCCTATAGGGAAAGTCATTTTATTAGACGATGGTTATCTGTCAAAAACACAACCTATGACTGTTACCGGTATATTGAAAGTTATACCGGCAAATACCCATTTCAAAGTAACAGGAATAAATAAATTTGAATTTTTAATCCCTTTTAAACGTATTCGAAACTGGGTTCAAACTCTCTGGAAATATAATATGGTAGAGACCTATGTGCTGCTTGATGCAGGAGTAGACAAAAAAATAATTGATCAAAAAATTGCCGGAGTCGTTACAAAACATAATCCAGAAACAAAAACAGATTTATCTTTAGTACCCTTAAAGAATTGTTATCTATACAATATTG
>DAOUPY010000284.1 GCA_030625925.1 Fusobacteriaceae bacterium
CTTGTAAATAGAATTTCTTTTTTTGAAAGAGAATCGTTATATGTAACCAAAAAAGCAGGAGTTCATCTGGAAGAATATGGAATAGATAAAAAATTAATACAGAAATTTTTTGATTATTTTATAACAATGTTAAAAAATAAAATATATCCAACTGACTATAATACCGATGGTGCTTTAGTCAATTCAGAAAGAGAATTAGTTCTTATAGATTTTGATGCATATAGACAAAAAATATTTTTAACAAGAAAATTTAAAGAATATGTTTTTATAAAATTTAAGAATAATTTTTATAAAGATTTTAGTGAAAAAATTAGAGAAGAATATGTTCAATATAAAAAATTAATAGATGAAAATTTAGAAACTGTTAAAAAAGAACTTAATTTATAAAAATTGAGTTCTTTTCTAAAGTGAAAAGATATTCGAAGAGAAGGGGTACTAAGATGAAAATAGCAGTATATTGTGTTTCTGATGAAAATTATATAAAGCCTTCAATAGTAGCATTAAAGTCATTTAAGGTAACTAATCCAGAGGTGGACTTATTTATAGTATCGGATGCTGTAGATAAGGTAGAGAAAAGGGTGAAAAAAACTTTATTGGATGAAAATATTAAAATATTAGATCCTAAATTTAGAGGAAAATTCAAAAAAAGTCAAAAATGGCCGGAAGAAGTATTTTGGGTTTTAGGAATCCCTGAAATATTATATGAAAAAGGATATGATTATAGTATCACTATTGATGCAGATATTTTGTGTAAAAAAAATATGAATCTAAAGAATTTGACTAAAAACATAGCGTTTATAGGAGCGATAAAGGATGAGTTAGAGTTAGGTCAGATGTTAAATGATAAAGAGTTTTTAAATAAGGAATATGGATTAAAAACAGCTGATTATAAGATGGAATCTCCTAATACAGGTTTTGTGATTTATAACAATAAATATTGTCATGAAAATAAAATTTTTGAAAAGCACTGTAATTTATTTGATAATATAGAGAACAAAAACTCTATTCAAAATGTATTTGCAGATCAAGGATTATTAGGATTATTAATAAAAGTATATAATTTATCTTTTTATCAATTGGATAGATCTTATAACTTTATGGTACATGAATATGATGCGTATAAATATATTAATTCAGATATAAAATTTATTCATTATACAAGTGGGATGAAACCATGGCATAGTTTAAAATTAGGGTATATCAGGAGAAATCCAACTCTTTATTATTTCCGTAGGGACTGGAATAAATTTGTAGATGAATATACCGAATTCAATAGAGATTTGACTTATAAAGATGAAAAAGATAAAAAAAACGAATATAAAATAAAAGATATTTTAGATATACCGCTTAGATCGCTGGTTATGAATGTTTGGCTGCCTTTTTGGATAAAAAAACATGAGAGAAGGGGAAATTTATAGTTTGGAGGAAGAAAATGAAAATACCATTTAATGTATTGGATAGACAATTTTTTAAATATCAAGATGAATATGAAAAAAAAGCCATAGACGTTCTTAGAAGTGGATGGTATGTTTTAGGAAAGGAAGTTTCAGAATTTGAAAAAGAATTTGCTAAATATATTGGAAGTAAATATGCGATAGGTGTAGACAATGGGTTAAATGCTTTAGTGCTTGCATTCAGAGCGTTAGAAATAGGAAAAGAAGATGAAGTATTGGTTCAAGGAAACACTTACATAGCATCTGTAATGGGAATAAGTATGAATGGTGCTACTCCTATATTTATAGAACCGGATCAGCATTATAATATGGATATAGATCGAATTGAAGAAAAAATAAATTCTAAAACAAAGGCAATATTAGTTACACATCTCTACGGGCAGGCATCAAATATGGATGAGGTAGTTGAGCTTTGCAAAAAACATGATCTATATTTAGTTGAAGATTGTGCTCAGTCACACGGTGCTGATTTTAATGGAAAAAGAACAGGAAGCTTTGGGATAGGTTGTTTTAGTTTTTATCCAAGCAAAAATTTAGGCTGCTTTGGAGATGGAGGGGCAATTACAACTAATGATGAAAAAATAGCTCAAAAACTAAAAACACTAAGAAATTATGGAAGTGAAAAAAGATATCACAATGAAGTTGTAGGTTATAACTCCAGATTAGATGAAATCCAGGCAGGACTTTTGAGAGTAAAACTTTCCCATATGGATGAACTTACAAAAGAGAGAGAATATATAGCTAATAAATATTTAAATTCTATAGATAATCCTAAGATAAAACTTCCAAAAACATTAGAAAAGGCTACCAATGTCTGGCATTTATTTGTAGTAGAAGTAGATGACCGGGAAAACTTGCAAAAATATATGAATGAAATGGAGATAGGAACAGTTATCCACTATCCAATTCCACCTCATTTATCAGAAGCTTATAAGTATTTAGGGTATAAAAAAGGCGATTTTCCAATTACAGAAAAATATGCTGAAACTATAATTAGTTTACCCCTTTATATCGGTATGACAGAGGAAGAAATTGAGTATGTGATAAGAGCGATTAATACTTATTAGGAGGCAGAAATGAAAGGAATAAAAGTTTTGGAGTTACCAAATTTAGGGGATGACAGGGGAGAACTAGTAGTTGCTGAAGGTGGAAATAAAACGATACCTTTTGATATAAAAAGAGTTTTTTATATATACAAAACTACAGAGGGAACGATAAGAGGTCAGCATGCAAATAGAAATTCTAAATTCTTTTTTATAAATGTAAATGGGAGTTGTAAAGTAAAGATAGATGATGGTATTGCCCAAGAAATAATAACTTTAGACGAGCCACATAAAGCTTTGTATATGGATAAAATGATTTGGAAAGAGATGTATGACTTTTCAGAGGATGCTGTACTAATAGTATTATCTAGTGAACACTATGACGGGGAAGAATATATAAGGGATTATGATGAATATTTAAAAGAAATAAATGATAAAGGAAATAATTAGTATATTCCCTTTTAATTAAGTTTATTTTATAAGAGAGGAAATCAGATGAAAATATTAATAGTAAGATTTAAACAAATAGGAGATTCAGTATTGGCTACTCCGATCTGTGAATCGTTAAGAAAAACATATCCAGATAACAAGGATAGACTATGTAGTCTATGAGCATATAGCTCCATTATTTCTTAATCATCCAGCAATAGATAATGTAATATCTATCACTAAAGCAGAGCAAAAAAATACCTTTAAGTATGCAACTAAGGTATAGAAAGTAACCAGAGTAAAGTATGACATCATAATAGATATTATGTCTACTCCTAAATCTGAATTATTCACCCTGTTTGGCAAGTCGGCAGAATATCGTATAGGCAGATGGAAACCCAAAAGAGGTTATACCTATACTCATTCTACAAGGGAACCTAAGGTATCTCGTGACAAGGTAAGTCAAGAACCAGATGGTAAGTGGCCAGATAC
>DAOUPY010000556.1 GCA_030625925.1 Fusobacteriaceae bacterium
CCATGGATATCATAATTTGTTTTTAAAATTAATGGATAAGATTAAATTGACCACAAAAGACTTATTGATTATAAATGGTGATTCTTGTGACAGAGGGCCTTCCAGCTTTGAGATGTATGAAACAATAGAGAAACTGCTTAATAGTGGATTAAATATAATCCATACCTTTGGCAACCACGAAGATCTTTTGGTCAATGCTATTGAAAAGGGGGAAATATTTGCCTGGTATAGAAACGGTGGTAGACAGACTATTGACTCATATAAGAAAAAATATGATATTTTGAATAAACACCTGAAATATATAAAAAATATGCCCATAGCAGTTGATCTGGGAAAATATTTTGTAGTCCATGGAGGGATAAATCCAGAAAAAAATATTGAAGATCAGACTCCCTATGAGATGACATGGATAAGGGGAGATTTTATAGACCATTCCCTCCTAAAAACCGATAAAATTATAGTTTACGGACACACTCCTAACTTAGATGGAAAGATCCACTTTGTAGATGATCAAAAGATATCTATAGACTGCGGGAGTTATGATACTGGAGTTGTAGGAGCTATTGAGCTGAAAAGTATGGAGATTATATATGAAAGTACACATAGATTAAATATATATCTGAATCAGCATTTTAAAAAAAGATAAGGCTTAGCTGCTAGTCAAGATCAATAAAATAATGATCTAGGAGGAGAAAATGAAGAAAATATGATATTGTTCATGTTAAATATTATGGTTGTTTTTGGAGAAGTCCAATTAAAATATTCTCCTCCAACTGAGAAGAAAGAAAAAGAAGTAAAGGAATGGCTGGTAAAAAATAGGGTAATTGAAGACCTGGTAGATACTGTAAATCAAGAGATAAAAATAGAAGAAGAGCTATTGGTCGCGGGAGGAAATGGAGAATATGTACACTATAATCCTGAAAATCGTGAGATAGTTATAACTTATGATTTTATAATGGAAGTGAGGGAAAGATTTAAAGGCGAATATAAGAAAGAATGGGAACTCTATGCAAAGTATCAATTGGTTGAGGCTTTTAGAGCCGCATTTAAAAGATGGGATTCTTTTAAAAACATATAATGAATTTGAGTGAAATATTATCAGTTATGAAATAATAAAAAAATAGAAGAATTAAAAATGGCTTAATCTATAGATTAAGCCTATTTTTGTTTAATAAAAACCGAAACTTATCTGTCCATGATATAGATAAGTTTCTAATTTTTATGGATATTGTAGAATTAAGTAAATATAATAATACTATAATTTATAGAAAATTTTCACAAATTTACGTAATATCAATAAAAATTTT
>DAOUPY010000489.1 GCA_030625925.1 Fusobacteriaceae bacterium
GTGCAGAAGCTGGTCTCCAGCCGATCTTTCGGAGAATCGCCCGGAATGAAAAAGATCTTTGATATCCGCCTGATTTTTAAGGGTATATGGTTTTGAAAGTAGGAGGGGAGGAGCTGATATCTATCCAGGAAGGGTGGGGGAGGATAAAAAAAAGACCTAGATTTTTAAGTCTAGATCTTAGGAGCTTGATTTTAATTAGGTTATTTTCTATATTTTTCTTCCCAAATTTTTATTTTTTCTAAAACAAGTAAGGTATCTTCTTTTACTTGTTTAAAATCAGGTAAAATACCAAAAACAAATTTAGAAAAGTCATCATTATATGTTTTTTCTACAGTTTTTAATACATCTTCTCTATAAAATCTAGAATCACGATACGTTCTATCTTTTCTATCTCCAAAAAAATCATTTTCAACAACAACTCTATTTGCTATTTCAAAAAAATCTTTTGAATGAAAAAAATCTTGTACATCTTTATCATTATATAGTTTAGAAATATCATAAACATGTCTAATTTTATTAGATAAAGTTCCTTGATAATCATCTGCAAATGAAAAATCCAATATTGCAAATATTTTTTCTACAAAGGTTCTTTTTTTATTCAATACATTTACACTAAAATATTCTAACCCAAATTCTTCAACGGCATCTGGGTGACCAGTTTCAATTAAATACTCAGCAATATATGATTTTATTTCCTTCGGCTCCCAAGGCTCTGGAATAGACATCCCGTTAATTTCTAAAATTAATTCTTTACTTGCCTGGAAAAAATCTTCTTTTTCACTAACTTTATCATAGGAATAAATAGTTTTTCTAATATTACCACTTTTACTTTCTCTTGGATGATCTTTAAGGTAGGTTAGTTCTGTAGTTAATGCCTCTTCGATTTTTTTCATTAATTTTTTCTTTTGTCCATCGGACCCTGCAAAATTAATTAGTTGTAAATCTATATCTTCTGAAAATCTTTGAATTATTCCATAGGCTTTGGATAAAGAAGTTCCGCCTTTAAAAATAATTTTATCTTTATATTCTGATTCAGATAAAGTTTTTAAAATTAACGTTACCCAGTAGTCTTTTTCAACATACACTTCTGATATTTTAAAATGATCAGCAGCTAATTTAATTAGATCTTTAAAATCTTCTTGATTTTTATGTAATTTCATTATTTTATATTCCACCTTTTTTTATTTTTTATTGAACTTATTTTTATGTCAAACTTTGTAAATTTATTTAAGGTATTTTCTAATTTATCTAATTTTAAATCAGAACTCTCTTCGAGCAGAGCACCTGTTAATGCCCTTGTCATAGGAGAATAGTTCATGGCTAACTTTAAAAATTTTACTTTTTCATTTTCACTCAATTTTATTATATTATTCTTTAATATCTTATAACTTTCATTAATATCAGAATCTGGAATTTTTTTGATACTTTTGATAGTATCCAACAATTGTAAGGATTTAACGTTTTCTTTTTTTATAGGGACTATTGTTTGTACATATTTTACTTTATTTCCATTTATAGTCTTAAGAGGTTTTCTTTTATTTACAGCCACTTCTATTGTATTTGGAATTTGAGTAGTAAGTCCAAGTTTATTATAGATAAGTCCTCCTGTAATATAACCTTTTGTTTCTTTTTTTATTTCTAATTCTTTTATTATTATTTCTATAGTATTGGGGTTTAAATTTCCAAATCTTGTTTTTTTTGTTTTATAAAATACTCCTTTTTCAATTCTTTCAATCTTATTCTCTTTAACTAATCGACTTAATATTTTCGCTAAAGCAAGGCTGTTTTTAAATTGTTGTTCCAGATCTTTGTATTTAAATATTGTCCCATCTTCGATTTTATCTATTTTTTTTCTAACTTCGGTT
>DAOUPY010000494.1 GCA_030625925.1 Fusobacteriaceae bacterium
AAATTAGAAAGTTTGGGGTATAAAGTGAAATTAGGAAAACATATCTTTGATACCTGGCATTCCTTTGCAGGAACAGATAAGAGCAGAGTATCGGATATAAATGATTTTTTTAAAGATTTAGAGGTTGATGCAATCATGTGTCTCCGTGGCGGCTATGGAAGTATCAGGATTGTAGAGGATTTGGATATTGAGATGATAAAGAAGAATCCAAAGATATTTATAGGTTATAGTGATATCACAACTCTTCACAGTGCATTGAATCAAAGGGCTGGCTTAGTTACCTTCCATGGTCCCATGGCAATCCCTAATTTTTTTGATATAGAAAATTTTACCATAGATTCATTGAGGGGAAGTGTTGAAAAAATCCAGCCAAGGGAGATAAGGAATCCAATAGAATTAAAATCTATGGCAGGAGGAAAGGCTGTTGGGGTTGTGGCAGGTGGGAATTTAACCACTATGATGGGAGATATGGGAACCCCTAATGAACTTGACTTTAAAGGAAAAATATTATTTATAGAGGAGATCAGGGAGCCTGTATATAAGATTGATCGTGCTTTGACCCAGCTTTTGAATTCAGGAAAACTACATCAGTTAAATGGAATAATCTTAGGGGATTTCAATAACTGTATTCCTGCATCAGAATACGATATGTCCCTTATGGATCTGGTAGAAGACAGATTAAAGGGTTTAGGTATTCCGATAATCTATAATTTTAAGTCTGGTCATTGCAGACCTATGGTAACACTGCCTCTAGGAATAGAGGTGGAGATAGATTGTGATAGATTAACGATTAGAAGTTTAGAGGGAGCAGTCAGATGAAAAATATATTAAAAAAATTAATTTTATCAATAATTCTGGTGTCTATAATTTCGTGTAGGAGTGCAGAGATCCAGACTGTTCCAATGAGACCTGAGATAGAGACAGTGGTAAGTGATTTTAGAGATCTGCCTCAAATAGAAAATGCCAGCCTAGGGATGAAAGTTATCAACTTAGACACCGGTAAAACTTTATTTGAATTAAATTCTGATAGATCCTTGGTACCTGCTTCTAATATGAAATTATTAACAACAGGAATAGCTTTGGAGCTTTTGGGTAAAGATTATAGATTTAAAACTGACTTAGCTTATGATGGGAAAATAAGATCAGATGGAACTCTAGATGGGAATATCTATATTATTGGTGGAGGAGATCCTACCTTGGGTTCTAAATATTTGGCTGCCAAAGATCCTGAAAGGATGACGAAAGAGGAAAAAGAAAGGCAGTTAGATTTTTTGAATGTCTGGGTAGAAAAAATCAAAACTATGGGGATAAAAAAAATTAATGGACAGGTAATAGCTGATCCATCTTATTATCCCAAAGTAAACCTATCTCAAACATGGGAATGGGGTGATCTGAGGTATACTTTTGCTTCCAGACCCAGCGGACTTACGTTTTTGGATAATAGTATTAGATTGACATTGCGAAGGGAAAATAAAAATATTAGGGCAAGTGTCAGTCCTGAATACAGTAAGACTGTGGTAACTAATAGAGTTACTATAGATGATAAAAAGCCGTCTAAAATAACTCTGGTAGTCCCACCTTACAGCAATGAAATAATTATACTGGGAACTATGAATAAATCAAAAATTTCATATAATACGGTGATGCAGGATCCTGCTTCTACCTTAGCAGTAATATTTTCTAAAACTTTAGAAGGGGAAGGAATAAAAAATAACGGTGGAAGATTAATAGGTAAAAATGATAAGGCTGGGAATAAAAAAAATCTAATCTATACAGAGTATTCTCCTAAATTAGAGGAGATCATAGCCTATACAAATAAATATAGCGTAAATCTGTTTGCAGAACATCT
>DAOUPY010000503.1 GCA_030625925.1 Fusobacteriaceae bacterium
TAAGATTGAGTTATCCCGATGGATTTAGCAAATTTATTTTGACTTAAGTTTAATTCTGTTCGTTTGTTTTTAATAAATTTATTAAAAGTCATGATAGATATCAACTCCCTATATATTGTTATAGTTAATTATAACCTCAATCTAGAAATATTACAAATTATGATTTGAATATTTCTAGATTATTTCTAGATTATTTCTATACAGGAATAACCAAAATTAAACGTATATTATGGTTAGATAAAGAGGGAGTTGATGAGTTTGGAAATTTTATTTTGGCATGGTTATCTTTTGCATGGAAGCGGCAGTAATATTTTTGCATTGAACATAGTGGAAGAATTTTTAAAAGAAAATAATGTGTATCTATTTTCCCAGGAGAGAAATTGGAATGGAATAGAGGGAATTGGTTCCCATTGGATTATGGATTTTAATCAAAATATACCTGTAGAAACAAAATTTAAAGAGGGGGGATTTGTAGGAGTAACACCGTATATTGGTGATCTGCTGCCTGTATTTGTCTATGATGATTATGACGGGTTTAAAGTTAAAACATTTGACAACCTAACAGATGAGGAGTTAGAAAGGTATATAGATTTAAATGTAAAGGCTATTATAAAATTTTTACAGACAACTAAGATAGATATAATTTATTGTAATCATTTTGCCATATCCCCCTATATAATGAAAAAAGTGCAGGAAAAGACCGGGGTGCCATATATAGTAATTGGTCATGGGAGTTCATTAAATTATACTATAAGCAGGGATAAAAGATATATGAACCTCTCCTATGAAGGATTCTTGGATTCTAAGAATGTAGTGGTTCAAAGTGAGTATATCAGGGATAGATCTTGTGAGATCTATGAAAAAACAGATTTTTTTAAGGATTCCAGATTTCAAATAATTCCTTCAGGGGTTAATTTTGATAAATTTAATAGATCATTAAAAGAAAAAGAATTAAAAGATATTGTAGAGGAAAAATCAAGTTATTCCAATGGGCCGATAAAAAATATATATGATGAAAATTATGAGAAAATAAAAGAAATAAAAGATATAGAGGCGATAAAAAAACTTCTAGATGAGGGAGAAAATATTATAGAATATAGGGATATAGACAGAGATCTGATGTCTAAATTACCTGAGAACTCAAGAGAGGAAGACAAGATCCTGTATATAGGGAAATTAATAATTTCTAAAGGAGTGCATATTTTATTGATGAGTCTGCCTTATATTTTTCAAAAAAATCCAACTGCAAGTGTGACTATCGTAGGATATGGAAAGTTTAGGCCGGCTCTAGAGATCTTATTGAGGGGATTAATAGATGGAAATAAGGAGTTATTAGAAATTATTATAAAAAAAGGAAATTATTTAGAAGAAAAAAAACATGGAAAGCTGGAATACCTATCAAAATTTTGGAATTCATTGAAAAATGATGATAGACTGGAAAGTTATCTAGAACTAGCTAAAAAAATAGAGCTGGAAAGGGTTGTATTTTTAGGTAAATTAGATCATGATATCCTGCCCCATGTGATTAAAAAACATAGCTTAATTGTAGTTCCATCTATTTTCCCAGAATCTTTTGGGATGGTAAGTATAGAGGGAATGTCCCAAGGGTTAGTTCCTATAGTTTTCAATCATTCAGGATTAAAAGAAGTAATTCCGTTTAAGGATAGTTTGGTGGATTTAGATGGTGAAGTTGTAAATAATTTAGAGAAGGTAATAAATTTAAATTTAGAGAAGTTAGTAAAAATGCCAAACCTAAATAAAAAGTTTATAGGGGAGAG
>DAOUPY010000104.1 GCA_030625925.1 Fusobacteriaceae bacterium
AAATAGAAAAAGTCATCTAAATTTTAGATGACTTTTTTCTATTTCACGCTGCCTTATCTATTTTTCAATCTAGCGTTAATCCTTTTGATTTTTTCTAAATATTTTAAAATGTTTGTCTGAGCTTCCTTTCCTTCAGGAGTAACAGGCTCCAATTTAGCGATTTTCCATCTTTTAATGAGAACCTCTAAAACTTGATTTACATATTCATCTGGGCCATATCCGGCTTTTTGAATAACTTTCATCCTATCGTCAAAATCACTCAAAGATCCTCCGGGCATTTTGAAGTTTTTGATTACAGGCCATACCTGTGTTAGTAAATCAGGATCTAATTCCAGATGTGCATCAACTATCTGGTTATAGAAAGCATAGTGAGATGATTCATCCTTAGCGATTCTGAGGAGTAAGTCACTCAGTCCAGAGTCATATTTTTGTGCATACTTAGCTATATTTTTATAAAATACAACTGTTCCCAATTCCTGTAATGAAGTGTATACCATAGATGCCAGGGGTTCTGATAAAATAGAATCCCAGCCAGTAGTAAGAATCTCTTTCTTTACCTTGGTAAGCTCCTTGGGATCAGCATTTCTAGTTAAGATTAAGTAAGTTTCCAAAGCAGAGGCATGCTGGTCTTCCTCGCTTACCCATGTATGTACAAAGTTTTGCAGCGGCTCTAAACTACCTGTAAACATATTATTTAAAAAAGCAGTATACCAGGGAAGATTCAATTCTGTCAGCATAGAAGTTTCTATTGCTGTGATTAGTTCTTGAGGCAGGGTATTTTGCGACTTATCATAGGGCAGGGTAGAAAAAGACTGCCCCTTATCCCAAGGCATATATTCGTAGAAATTCCATTCCATTGATTCACTTTGTTTCTGGTGTCTTAAATATAAATTCATTATTTTTTTTTCTAAATTTATTTGATTTTTTATTGTATTCATTGTTACCTCCGTATTATTGAAAGATATTATTCTTTATAAACAAAGTTTACTAAACTAGTAAACAAATGTCAACATAAATATAATAACACGTGAAATTTTATTTGTTTAGGCTAAACTGCCTAGGATTTTTTTTCCATGAAATTCAGTAGATGGTATTTTTAATTTTACCTCTTCAAAATTTTTTACATTTACTCCTCCAGCAACAACAATTTTGATTTGATTATTAGCAATTTTAATCATCTTATTCAATATCTCGACTCCTTCTAAGGCTGTCTTGTATCCTCCAGAAGTAAGGATTCGGTCGATTCCTAATTTAGCTAAATTTTCCACCTCATCGGCAGGATTTATAACTTCATCGATAGCTTTATGAAATGTAACCTCCATATCACCAGTTTCTTTTAAAAGGCTCTTTAAAAGAGGGTAATCAATCTTATTATTTGGAGTCAAAACTCCTAAAACCACACCCTTTACTCCTAATTTCTTAAACAATCGGATATCTTCTATCATGATCTCAATCTCGGTAGAAGAGTAGCAAAAATTGCCTCCCCTGGGTCTGATCATGACCAATGTTGGTATTTTTATTTTTTCTAGAACTTTTTTTACTGTCCCATATGACGGGGTAGTGCCTCCATCGTATAGATTTTCACAGAGTTCGATCCTTTCAGCACCAAGATCTTCAGCATTTTTAGCTTCGATAAAGTTCCCTACACAGGCTTCCCTTATTATCATAATTCTAAACCTCCAATTAAATTAATTTTTCGAAAGTGACAATAAATTTATCGTAACTCTAAACTTTATATCTGTACTTTATATTTGTAGCATCTTTATAAACCTTTTGCAACACCCTTATTAATAGTGTAAAATAGTTTTAGATGAATATATAAATAAAAGGGAGGAGTCTATGTTTGGATTAGTTGGTAACTTAATAAATAGTTTAGGTTATATTATAACGATAGCATTTTTCCTATCGAGAGCTAGGGGATTTAAGCGATTAATCAAGAAAGAGAAATACAAAAAATTAGATATGGTATTATTATCTCTAATTTTTTCTGTACTGGCTATAGGCGGAACCTATATGGGGACAGACTATAATGGTGCCATAGCCAATACGAGAAATATAAGTGTAGTTGTCGCAGCAATTATAGGCGGACCTATGATCGGACTTATCACAGGATTAACTGCAGGAATACACAGGATTATGATAGACCCCTATGGAATAACAGCGATTCCCTGTGGTATAGCCACTTTTTTAGGGGGCTGGGGACTGGGCTACTTAAATAAACTCAATGTAAAAAATAAATATATATTGGGATTTATAGGTGGAATTATTATTGAAAATATCAGTATGGGGCTGATATTACTGATGTCAAAACCATTTTATCTGGCTTTAAATATAGTGGAAACCATCTATTTTCCCATGGTTTTAGTAAATGCTCTGGGAGTGTCCATTGTAATCTTAATAACAGAAAATATGATGCTGGAGGAAGATAGGGTAGCAGGAGAAGAGGCTAGATTAGTTTTGGAGATAGCCAATAAAACGCTGCCATATTTCAGAGAGGTAAATAAAGATTCGTTAAAAAATGTATGCAGAACTATACTGGAATCATTAGGAGCTAAAATAGTGGTCTTTACTGATATGGAAAATATAATTTCATACTGCAGCCAGGATGAAAATCATAAAATAATGCATAGAGAGATTAAAGGAAATGTCACAAAGGAAGTACTCAGAACAGGTAAATTTAGAGTGGTTAACAAGGATGACGAGGAAGAGATCAGGTTAGATTGTATCTCTGAGGATATTATTTCGTATATAATAGTACCACTTAAATCAGGAGTTGAAGTAACTGGTGCATTAAAAGTTTACTTTTCGGAAAATTCTTATATATCTGAAAGAAATAAAAATTTAGTGCTGGGATTATCTGAACTGATATCTACCCAGCTTGAGATAAGCAGGATAAAAAAATTGGAGGAGATGGCCAGAGATGCAGAGATAACAGCATTACAGACCCAAATCAACCCGCATTTTTTATTCAATGCATTGAATACAATAACTTCCTTTGTGAGAATAGATCCTATTCAGGCCAGGAGTACAATAATTGATCTGGCAACCTATCTTAGATATAATTTGGACAATGGAAATAAACCAGTAGAGATAGAGATGGAATTAGAACAGGTCAAAGCCTATGTGAATATAGAAAAAGCCAGATTTTATGATAAAATAAAGATGCACTATGAGGTAGACGAGGATGTTAAGATGGTAAAAATACCGAGTCTGACAATCCAGCCCCTAGTAGAAAATGCAATACAGCATGGACTCCTCAATGGAACAGGGGGAAAAGATATCTACCTCAAAATATACAGGGTAGATGGGGATAAAATACGTGTAATCATAGAAAATAACGGAAGGAGTATAGATCAAGAAGTAATAGATAAAATATATAGCGACAGTATTGAAAGCAGCAAGATAGGGCTGTATAATGTACATCGAAGGATAAAATTGATCTATGGAAATGGGCTGAAAATAGAAAGATTAGAGGAGGGGACGAGGATAACTTTTGATATCAGGGGGGAATAATGAAGTGTATAATAATAGACGATGAGTATCCAGCAAGGATGGAGCTTCGATATTTTATAGAAAAATATGAAGAGTTAGAGATTGTAGGGGAATTTGAGGATTCTATGTCAGCCCTTAGTTTTTTTGAGCAAAATAGTGTAGACATAATATTTTTAGATATAAATATGCCAAACATGAATGGGATGGCCTTGGCTAAGTTAATATCAAAATTTGAAACTAAACCACAGATTATATTTATTACAGCATATGGGGAATATGCAGTGGATGCTTTTAGTATAAAAGCTTTTGACTATATCCTAAAACCCTATTCTGAGGAGAGGATAATAAAAACCTTAGACAGTTTAATAGAAGAAAATATGACAGAAAAACCTAAAGAAGGAAAAAATATAAGCCGGCTAACCCTTTGGAAGGGAGAGAAGATGTTTGTGGTATCCATAGATGAAATTTCTATTTTTGAGGCATGTGAAAGGGAAACTAAGGTATATGCCAAGGGTGAAATATATTTTTCTAAGCAGAAAATATCTAACTTAGAGGTAGAGCTTCCAGATATTTTTTTTAGAACCCATAGGTCATATATAGTCAATATAAATAAGATTGAGGAGATAATACCTTGGTTTAACAGTACATATAATCTGAAAATAGAGGGATTGGATATAGAAGTTCCTGTGAGCCGGAATAAGATAAAGGAATTTAGAAGTTTGCTGAATATAAAATAAAAAGCCTGAACCACGAATAATACTAATACAGAGTACAGAGTACAGATAAAAGTTGAAAGTTAAAAAAGTAAAATAAAGAAATTTTGAAAACAGAATTTAAAAACTGAACCGTGAATAATGCGAAAAATAATTAAAAATGTATAATTGATAATTAAGGTCAGAAGATATTTTTGTCGCAGATTTTCTCTGTGAAACTCTATTTAAAAGCCGGTGAATCTCTGTGTTCAAAAAGGTTTTATTCGTGTAATTTGTGGTGAAAAAAGATAGAGTGTTCTAAAATAAAACTAGATGACTCGATAAAACCCGAAACTTTGAAATGTATTTCATGACAAATATTTGTATTTAATGTTTAGATTTTGGTGTTTGATCTCTAAATGACATATTAAACCTTCAATAGATGTACAATACTCCTATCAAATATATTAAATTTATTTTTAGGAGGATAATATGATTACTTTTTTAGTATCGATAGTTTTATTAGTTTTAGGTCATCTTTTTTACGGGAAATTTGTTGAGAAGGTATTTGGAGTAGATCCAAAAGCGGAAACACCAGCAATTAGGTTAGAGGATGGGGTAGACTTTATACCATTACCAGGTTGGAAAATATTTATGATTCAATTCTTAAATATTGCAGGATTAGGACCAATATTTGGAGCAATTGCAGGAGCTTTATTTGGACCGGTAGCATTTATATGGATTGTAGTTGGATCAATATTTGCAGGTGGAGTACATGATTACATGTCAGGAATGTTATCACTTAGAAATGATGGTAAATCTATACCAGAATTAGTTGGAAAATATTTAGGACAACCTTATAGAATGGCAATGAGAGTTATATCTGTAGTATTATTGGTATTAGTAGGAGTAGTATTTGTAGCAGGACCTGCAACCATCTTACATGGATTAACAGGATTAAATGTAAAAGTATTGATATATATCATATTCGCTTATTATTTAGTAGCAACATTAGTACCGGTAGATAAGATAATAGCTAAGATCTATCCACTGTTTGGAGCAGCACTATTATTCATGGCAGCTGGTGTAGGAGTTATGTTATTTGTAGGAGGATTTGAGATCCCGGAATTATTTGGTAATATAACAAATATGCAGGCGACACCTCTGAAAACTCCTATATTCCCAATGTTATTTATCACAATAGCATGTGGAGCAATATCAGGATTCCATTCAACTCAATCACCACTTATGGCAAGATGTTTAACTAATGAAAAACAAGGTAAGAATGTATTTTATGGTTCTATGATTGCAGAGGGTGTAGTAGCATTAGTTTGGGCAGCAGCAGCAATGGCATTCTTTGGTGGAGTAAAAGGATTAGCAGGATTTGACGGAAATGCAGCAGCAATTGTAAATGTAATATCTAACTCATTATTAGGAAAAGTTGGAGGAGCATTAGCAGTATTTGGAGTAGTAGCAGCACCTATCACATCTGGAGATACAGCATTTAGAAGTGCTAGACTTACAATAGCAGACGCACTTAACTTTGAACAACACTCTATGAAAAATAGATTATTAGTAGCTATACCGTTATTCGTTATTGGATTCTTCCTTTCAAGAGTAGATTTCAATATTGTGTGGAGATATTTCGGATTCACTAACCAATTAATCGCAACTATCGTATTATGGACTGCTACAGCTTACTTTGTAACGGAAAAGAAAAATTTCTGGATTACATATATCCCGGCAGTATTCATGACATCTGTATGTATCGCATTTATCATGATGGCACCAATTGGATTTGGATTACCAGTAATGATGTCTAAGTACACAGGAATTGCCTTAGCAATAGTTATAGGAGGAATATTCTTAGCTGTAAAAGATA
>DAOUPY010000458.1 GCA_030625925.1 Fusobacteriaceae bacterium
AATCTGGGGTATAACTATAAGAAGGGTAATTTAGAAATAATAAATAATGCAAATTATTATAAAAATAATTATAATTCTTATATGTGGGGATCAGAAACTGAAAAAGAAACAAATAATCTATCCAATGATTTTAAGATAAAATATAATACTGACAAAAACAAATTTATAGCTGGATTTGATATTTTAGAAGGGAAGGTTGAAAATTCAAGGAACACAGATACTTGGGCTAAGAAACAAAGTATGGGAGCATTTATTTCAGATACCTACAGCCTTACCGATAAATTAGACTTTACAGGGGGGATCAGACAGCAGCAGACAAAATTTAAATATTCTGTAAGTGACGAAGATAAGACATATGACAATACAGTATATGATCTTGCATTAAATTATAAATATTCGGATACCGGGTCGACTTTTATCAGCTATGGAACTGATTTCAGGACTCCTACAACGGATGAACTTTTACAAACTTACAGTGGAATTCAATTTAACAGTGATTTAAAACCTCAGACTGGAGAAAATATAGAGATTGGAGTAAAAGACTATGTTGCAGATACCTTTGTCAGTGCATCGATATTTCATAAGATAGTAAAGGATGAAATATATTATAATTCTAATACAAGAACCAATACTAATTATGATGAGGACAATAAAAAATTAGGTTTAGAATTATTGGCTGAAAGAAAATTCATGAAAAAATTAACTTTAACTACATCTTATTCATACATAGAATCTAAAATAGACGGAGGAGAAAATAAAGGCAACGAAACACCGGGAGTACCGAATCATAAATTCTCCATAGGAGCAAAATATGATTTTTCAGAGAAATTAAAATCTAATTTAATGTTAAACTATGTAAGTTCATCTTATGCATTTGGTGATCAGACTAATGAAGAAAGCAAGATAGATGCATATACTACTTTAGATTTAAATCTATCGTATAAGATAAATGATTCTTTTGATATCTATGGGGGAATTAAGAACTTAACCGATGAAGAATATAATGAATATGTAGGAGAAAGTTCATGGTCAGGAAGATATTATTATCCGGCAGCAGAGAGACAGTACTATGTGGGATTCAGATATACAATGTAATAATAAAAACCTCAGAAATTTATTTTCTGGGGTTTTATCTATTTGGAGGGAAGAAAAATGTTAAAAATAAATTATATGACAGAAGCCAAGGGAGCTATAGATGAGTTAAATTGTCATTTAGGAAAAGCTATAGCCATGGCTAAAATTGATCTGTCAGAGATAGTAGAAGAACTGATTGAACTTCAAAGAAATAATTTTTTAGTGAGTGATTCCCTAAACAATGAAACCAAAATAAATTCAAAAAGTATAAGTTTTCTAGAAAATAAGGTGAAAAAATATAAAGAAATAGTTGGAAAATTTGACGGATTTATCCTTCAAGGGGGAAGCCTGTTGAGTGCAGAAATTCATATTGCTAGGGCAGTAAACAGGAGATTATTCAGACAGGTAACCTATTGCAGTGCCACAGGAATTGATGTAGATAGTATAATTTTTGATTATTTAAATAAGTTATCAGGTTATCTATTTACCCTTTCTAAGTATATAAACCATAGGCTGGGAATAGAGGAAATAAAAGTTTATGAAGATCAAAAATAAAAAAGTTTGACAAAATAAAAATTAAATTATATAGTGATTGTAATAAAATTTAAAGAGGAGATAGAGATGATTAGATTTACTTGGTGGTGGAAAAGCGATAACTCAACAAATAAAATAGCTTTGACACGTGGACCAGGTTTAGGTAATAAATCGATCTATTAATTTTTTATATATAAAATTTGATTTTTTAAAATTAACAGCCTGTTCACTATGAGCAGGTTTTTTTGTTATATTTTTCTAAGGAAAAGCCTATTCATAATGAGTGGGCTTTTTTATATATAAATTTATAGATGAATCAGGTAAAAAAGGAGGAGTAAGATGGAAAAGAAAAGGCCGATGAAAGTTTATACAAAGACAATAGCAGGAGACATTGAAACCCCGGTTACTGTCTTTAAAAAATATGTAGGAGAAAGAGTGGGTTTTCTCCTGGAAAGCAGGGATAATGAAAAAGGCAGA
>DAOUPY010000057.1 GCA_030625925.1 Fusobacteriaceae bacterium
CCATATCTTTGGCTATAAGTACATCATCCATCAGGGATTTAGATAACCATGCCGGTAATGCCTTTGTTACTGACACTATTAAAGATAGTATCACTATAAGTATAAATCTATATTTATACTGCATTCCATAGTCAAACATCTTTTTTAAAGATGTTTTTTGAACTTTTAATTTAATTTTATTCATATTATTTTCCTTTCAAAAAAAATTTAGCATACTTTTCTATTATATTATCTCCACCTAATTTTTCTATTATTTCACTTATCTGCCCCTCAAAATATTCTCTGTTGTCCTCTATATTTTGTATAGCTTCTAAGATATTCTCTCTATTGCAGTCTCCCTGAAGAAGTTCTCTATAAACTTCCCTGTCCAAGGCTAAGTTAGGCAGAGATACATATTTTAATTTAAGTATATATTTTGCTATAAGTCCGCTCAATCTATCGATCTTATAGGTTACAACTCCCGGTAATCCCAAAAGTGCCAATTCTAAGATTACTGTCCCTGAAGCTGCTATGGCATATTTAGATTGTTTTACTACATCTTTGAGAGATGAATTATCTATGACCTCTAAGTTTTTATACTTGCTTATATCCAAATTCACCCAATTTAGATGTTCTTTTTTGGCTAATTTTAATATAAAATTTTCATCCGTAGATTTTTCCACAACTTCCAGCATTATAGGCAGAAGGTTCTGTACCTCTTTTTTTCTGCTTCCAGGGAGTAAAAGGATCTTATCTCCCCTATGATCTACCCGTTTATAAATATCCAAAAATGGATTTCCATAATATGTTACATCTATGCCATGTTTTTTATAAAAGTCAACTTCCCACGGGAAGATAACTACTATATGATCTACATTTCTTAATTTTTCAACACGTTTTTCTCCCCAAACCCAAACTTTAGGCGGGATATAATAGTATATCTCTACACCCTCTACATGTTTTTGAAGAAGTTCCATAAATTTTAGATTGAATCCTCCATAATCTATTAAAATTACTTTTTTGATCTCCTCTTTTTTAATAAACTCTATATACTCATAAACTTTATTTTTTAAAAATTTATATTTTTTGAGAGCTTCCCAAATACCCATTACAGCTAATTCATCTATATCCTGTATAACAGTAACACCAGCTTCCTTGGAATGTTTACCTGCTACTCCAAAAAAACTGGCATTATTGTCAATTTTATTCATTGCATTTACAAGATATGATAGGTGAAGATCCCCTGAGATTTCACCTGTGGAAACAAAATATTTCATACTGTTCCTCCTCTATACCCTCACTCCTACAATGAAAATATTATTTTCATTTGCTAATTTGATAGATTCTTCTTTATCTAAAAACAACATCCTATCAGCTTCTCCAACTATACCTTTTCCACCGATAGATATTATTTTTTTTATGGTATCTAAACCTATTGCCGGTATGTCTACTCTCATATCCTGTTGTGGTCTGGACATTTTCACTAAGATACAGTCGTTCCCAGCATATTCATAGGCTCTTTCAATAGTTTTATCGGTCCCCTCTATCCCTTCCAGGGTAATAATAGAACCATCTTTACATACCACACATTGGCCTGCATCTATAATAGACAGAGCTCTTGCTCCCTCTATCCCTATTTTTATGGTTTTATTTTCATCATCACTGGGGGTAGTTTTTGTATATATTTTTTCAGAAAACATCATATCTTTCATAAGATGATTTTGAGGGAGCACTTTTATACCATTTAACCTGAATAGAGAGATCACACCAAATAATAAAGTTTCGTCTTTTTTATCCGGCATCTTATTTAGAAGTTCCTCACCTACTTCATCTAAACAAAGGTCATTAAACATTAAGTTTTTTTCAACCTTTCCCAACATAACCATCTTCTTGATATTATTAGTCAACAAGTATAGAAGGATTTTTTTCATCTCTCCTATATTTATCTCTATGTAATTAGGATGAGATTTAATCTCTTCAGATACTGTATCAAACAGTCCTATTGGATATGGATCTATTCCGTATTCTTTAGCAGATTCTAAAAATTTTAATGGAAGATTTCCGTTCCCTACAATAACAGCTATTTTCTCCATTATTTGATAATCCCCCTACTACTGTTTTTAACAAATTCTAAAAAGTTTTTTACACACGGATTATCACCATATGTTTCTTCTGTTTCTGCTAAAGCATCCTTTAATAACATCTTAGATCTAAATATCAATCTATATACTTTTTTTAACACAGAGAGATCTTCCTTTGAAAAACCTCTTCTAGAAAGACCTACACTATTTAATCCACGAGCTACTGCACGAGAACCTAGCCAAAATATACGGCGGTACGTCTTGGACTATAAGAGAACCTCCACCAGTCATACTGTGGGCACCTATATTGCAAAATTGATGTACAGGTGTCAATCCACCTATAATTGCAAAATCTCCTACAGTTACATGTCCTGCCAAGGTTACGTTGTTAGCCAAAATACAGTTATCTCCGATGATAACATCATGGGCAACATGTACGTAAACCATAAGCAGGTTATTATTACCTATTACAGTTTCCCACTTATCATCTGTTCCCCTATGGATTGTTACAAATTCTCTGATCTTGTTGTTGTCGCCTATTATGGTCTTAGTAGCCTCACCTTTATATTTAAGGTCTTGTGACTCCTTCCCTATGGAGGCATAAGAGTATATCTTATTATTTTTTCCTATTATAGTAATTCCGTCTATTACGACATGGGATTCAATGATGGTATTCTCCCCTATTACTACTTCGCTGCCAATGATGGTATAGGGCCCTACTGTTACATTTTTACCAAGTATTGCTCCGTCCTCAATGATTGCGGTTTTATGTATGTTAGCCATGAATTTCCTCCCTACTTTTTCAAAATAGCAAACATTAGTTCTGCTGTAGCTACTATTTCACCATCTACTTTAGCTACTCCTCTACCTTTTACTATAGATCTTTTGGCCTTCACAACTTCTACTTCATAGACTAATTTATCTCCAGGGACTACAGGTTTTTTAAATTTTGCATTTTCAATTGATGCAAAAAGAGGTGTAATAGGTTCAGCATCTGCATTTACTAATAAACCAAGAGCTTGAGCCATACCTTCCACTATTAATACACCTGGCATGATTGGATAATCAGGAAAATGTCCATTAAAAAACTCCTCATTGACACTTACATTTTTATAGGCTTCCAAAGTAGTTTCTCCAATTTTTGTAACTCTGTCTACCAATAAAAACGGGTATCTATGTGGTATTCTCTTTTTTATTTCAGCTATATTCATCATTTTTTAATCACTCCTATTTAGTTGACTCCTCTTTCTTATAGTTTTTCTTATAACATCTAAAATTTATTTTTAATTATAATAAATTTTAATATTCGTTAATCGGAAAAACGACAACAAGGAAAGAGTTATTTAGTTAATAATTTTGCAAATTCTATATCCAATGCATGTCCTGCTTTTACAGCAATGATATGACCTTTTATAGGCCTATTAATCACTTTCAGATCTCCGATTATATCCAAAATTTTATGCCTTACAAATTCATCTTCAAACCTAAGACCATTAGGGTTGTCTACACCATTTTTATTGATTACAATGGCATTGTCCAAAGTTCCGCCTAAAGCCAGGTTATTTTTTCTGAGATATTCTATCTCATAGTCAAATCCAAAGGTTCTAGCGGGTGCTATCTCCTCTAAATAGTTTTCTTTGTTAAGATCAATCTCTAACATCTGTGTTTTTAAAAATGTATGGTTAAATTTTATTGTATAAGTTATCTTAAATCCATCATATGGTAATGCCACAATATGCTTGTCATCTTTAGTCAGGTATACCGGCTCAGTTATGATAAGCTCATCTATTTCAGAGTCCAGATCCAAAGTCCCGGTATCCCTTATTAATTCGCCAAATATTTTGGCACTTCCGTCTCCTATAGGCAGTTCATTACCATCGATCTCTACCATTAAGTCTGTTATTTCAAAGATAGATAGTGCCGATAAAAAGTGTTCGATAGTGTGAATTTTGGCATCATATTTATTTTTTAAATTTGTTCCACGAGTCAGGTCAAAAGTGTTTTCCAGGTTCATTACCACCTCATTTTCACCCTCTTTTAAATCAACTCTTTTAAATATAATACCCATTTTTTCCGTAACTGGTATTAGTTTTATCTTTATTGTTTCACCCTTGTGAAGACCTATTCCCTCATAGGTTATCTCTTTTGCAATGGTTTTTCTTCTCATTTTGGTCTCCTTATTCTTTTACTAAAAACTTTTCAGCTAGAATTAGTGGCAATTTTTTATCCCCATCTCTAAACCTGATTACAAGTCTTTTTCCTACTTCTACATCTTTTATAATCCCAGTACCAAACTTCTTATGGGTAACCTTTTCACCAATTTTAAATGGTGATTTTTCATCTACCTTAAAGTCTGCTTTTGTGATTAAATTTAATCCTCCTAATTTTGTTTCCTTCTTTTTAGGAGTGATCTTTGCTTTGTTTATATAATCCACATACCTATCATCGATTTCCTTTAAAAATCTAGATGGATCCCTCATATAGGAGATCCTTCCATATACCATCCTTTCAGATGCATGAGAGATATGTAATTTTTCTTCAGCACGAGTTATGGCTACATAGCACAGTCTTCTCTCTTCTTCTAAATCGTCATCGGAAAAATCTGCTTTAGCACTTGGAAATAACTCATCTTCCATCCCCACTAAGAAAACTATTGGGAATTCTAACCCTTTGGAGTTATGGATCGTCATCAATTTGACATAGTCTGTGTCTTCCTCTAAGTCATCTGTAGCCGCTACCAATGCGGTCTGTTCTAAAAATTGTCCTACACTAATAAATCCTTCATACTGCTCTGAGTCTTCCATCTCTTGTATAGAAGTTCGTAGTTCCCTTACGTTATCCATCCTAGCTTCAAATTTTTCATCATAGGTAGATAAGTAGTTCATATAGTTACTTCCCTCTAAGATCATATCATATATCTCTGAGGCTGTGAGAAATTGACTTTCCTCTATTATATTTTTTAACATCTCATGGAGTCTGAGTACAGTTACTTTTATGGCCGATCCTAGTTTAGTTTCCTCTATCCTGCCCATGGCTTCAAAAAATATTATCTCATTTTCATCGGCAAAATCTCTGATTTTTTCAATAGTCTTTGCTCCGATTTTTCTTTTGGGAACATTGATTATTCTGAATAAACTAACAGTATCTTTAGGATTATTTATTACTCTCATATAGGAAAGGATGTCCTTTACTTCTACCCTTTGGTAGAACTGCATCCCGCCGAATATCTTATAGCTGATTCTATGTCTTAAAAAAGCTTCCTCAAATACCCTTGACTGTGCATTGGTTCTGTATAAAACAGTATAATCTTTGTACGACCTGCCATTATTTTTTCCCTTTATGATTTCCTGTAATATATAATCTGCCTCTGCCCTTCCATCTGATGCAGAAAATATTTCAATTAAATGTCCTTTTTCCTTCTCAGTCCAAAGGTTTTTTCCTCTAGAAGTTGTATTTAATTTAATAATACTGTTTGCAGCACCCAATATATTTTGAGTTGATCTATAATTTTGCTCTAATTTTACTACCAAAGCATCCTTATATTCCTTTTCGAAATCCAGGATATTTTTTATATTTGCTCCTCTAAATCCGTATATACTCTGATCTTCATCACCGACAACACATATATTTTTATGTTTTTGGGCTATCTTAGTTATTATCTGATATTGGATATTATTGGTATCTTGATATTCGTCTACCATTACATATTCATATCTATCTTGGATCTTTTTCAAAACTTCTTTATCATCTAATAGCTTATTGGTATTTAGAAGTAGATCGGCAAAGTCCATGGCATTATTTTTTATAAGTTCCTCGGCATATTTTTCATAAACAGCTGCTATAACTCTTGTATCAGCATTATAAACTTCCTTTGCAACATCTGCCGGCTCATCGCCATCTTCTTTATACTTAGATATCCTTGATACTACAGATGCTGGAGTCATCTGCTTATTTGTTACCACCAATTCTTTCATCAATCTGCCGACTAATTTTTTCTGGTCATCTGCATCATAGATATTAAAATTGGCATCATAACCTAATTTGGCAGCATATACCCGAAGCAATCTTACTCCAAATGAATGAAATGTAGACACCATAACTTTTTTAGCATCTAAGCCTATTAAACTTTCTACCCTTTCTCTCATCTCTTTGGCTGCCTTATTTGTAAATGTTACAGCCAAGATCTTGTATGGACTGATCCCTTTTTCCAGGACCATATGGGCTATTCTATATGTAACTGTTCTTGTCTTTCCACTTCCTGCTCCTGCTAATATCAGCAGCGGTCCATCTATTTTCTCTGCTGCTTTTCTTTGTTCGCTATTTAATCCGTTTAATATACTCATATTCACACCCTACACTCTTTTTTTACATTCTTTTTAAAGTATATCATATCTCTTTTTCTATTTCAATTTATCGTAAAATAGAGCTTGAATTAGTCTAACTCTATTAAAAAATTATATTGTGCAATCCATGTGGATTGTTACATCTCCTACATCCTCAAATTTATTTAAGATGGAGTATTTTATATCATCGGACAGTTCATGCCCTTCATGGATGGTCATCTTTCCATCTAACCTAATGTGCAGAGAAAGATAAATCATATTTCCTGAGGTTTTCATCCTTATATCGTGGGCATTTTCTATATATCCAAATGAATTTACATATTCATCTACCTCTTTTATTAATTTTTTATCCTGCACATCCATTAAATTATTGGAAGTCTGAAAAATTATATGCAGCCCTTCCTTACCGATGATCAGCCCTACCCCTATACTTAACAGGAGGTCAAATATTGGGTTTACATAGATAGATAGCAGTATCCCTATCAAGACTCCTACAGAAGACAACACATCGCTCTTATGCTCCCTGGCATCGGCTAAAACAGCATCATTTTTTATCCTCATCCCTATATTATATTTATACCTATATAATATATATTTAACAGCTATAGAGATAAGTACAATAACCAAGGTTATTTTCTCTGGAATATAGCGTACGGTTTCTCTAAAATAATCCAGTACATTCTCCACAATCAAACTGTATGCAGTGATCACCAGTATCACACCGATTATATTTCCTGCTATACTCTCTAATTTTCCATGTCCATAGGGATGCTCTTCATCTGCAGGTTTGTTTCCTAGATATACTCCTACTAAGACTACGATGGATCCCACTATGTCTGAAACTGAATGAAACCCGTCAGCTACCAGGGCTTTACTCCTTCCAATCATTCCAAAGAATATCTTTATCCCTGCTAAAATTATATTAATTACAATAGATATAAGAGTACTTCTTATCCCGTCTTTTTTTCTTTGTTCCCTGGCTGTAAGTCCGTCTACCTTATATAGGCTTCCAGACCACTCTTTGAATCCCACTTTTTTAAAAAAAATGGAATTTTCTGAGTACCTGTCCAAGTAAACCTCATCTATTCCTTTAGCAGAGAGATAGTTTTTAACAAATTCTATTAATTTAGTCCCCAGGGAACTATATCTTCGATCCTCTTTTATAAATATATCCTTTAAAATTTTATCCTTTCCCAATACAGCATATCCTATAATCTTTTCTTCTGATAAGATTATAAATACCATATCGTCTGAATCTGTCAAAATATTAGGATTCAGTTCCTTTAATCTTTCTACAAATTTTCCTAGGGTCTTTCCTTTTAATATCCTATACATCTTCCCCTCCATAAGAGTTGTTTTTATTTAACCTATTATAATACAAATTTTAAATTTACTCCAATTTA
>DAOUPY010000510.1 GCA_030625925.1 Fusobacteriaceae bacterium
AATCATGGCTCCTACAGAGATATTGGCTGTTCAGCATTATTTATCGGTGGTAGATGATTTGGCTGAATTAGGAGTCAGGGTGGAAATTCTCACCGGAAGCATAAAGGGGAAAAAACGAGAAAAATTATTATCTGAGATAAGAGAGGGTGTCATTGATATAGTTGTGGGAACCCATGCCCTTATCGAAGACCATGTAGAATTTCATAAATTGGGATTAATTGTGGTAGATGAACAACATAGATTTGGAGTGGAACAGCGAAAAAAACTGAGAGATAAGGGTGAAATATCTAATCTGCTGGTTATGAGTGCTACACCTATCCCAAGATCTTTGGCTCTCAGCATCTATGGGGATTTGGATGTTTCTATCATAGATGAGCTGCCTCCGGGAAGAACTCCTATAAAGACCAAGTGGATAGAGTCGGATAATGATCTGGAAAAAGCCTATGATTTTATCAGAAAACAATTGGTTAAAGGGAGGCAGGCATATATCGTAGCTCCCCTTATAGAGGAGAGCGAAAAACTAGCCGTGACCTCTGCTACAGAACTTTATGAGGAGATGGTTAGGAGGTTTTCTGAATTTGAGATAGGGCTCCTTCATGGGAGGATGAAAAATACAGAAAAAGAAGAAACCATGGCTAAGTTCAAAAAAAATAAGATCCAGGTATTGGTATCTACTACAGTTATAGAAGTAGGGGTAAATGTCCCAAATGCTACCATTATGATGATAATCAATGCCAACAGATTTGGGCTGGCAGGACTGCATCAGCTTCGTGGAAGGGTGGGGAGGGGAGAACATAAATCCTACTGTTTTTTAGTAGCCAAAACAGAT
Source organism: Fusobacteriaceae bacterium (assembly GCA_030625925.1). Lineage (GTDB taxonomy): Bacteria > Fusobacteriota > Fusobacteriia > Fusobacteriales > Fusobacteriaceae > Psychrilyobacter. The sequence continues at coordinate 830 of DAOUPY010000510.1, forward strand.
AATGATATCTCTAAATCCAGATTAAAAGTTATGGAATCAATTACAGATGGTTTTTTAATAGCCGAGGAAGATCTAAAACTTCGTAAACCGGGAGAGATATTCGGAACCCGTCAAAGCGGGATGTCGGATCTAAAATTTGTGGATATAGTCCATGATGTAAAAACAATAAAGTTAGTCAGGGATATTTCCATAGAATATTTAAAGAAATATAAAGGAGAAGTACAGGAAAATACATTGAGGATGGATATAGTGGAAAAATTTAAAGTGGATGAGATTAAATAGGAGTAAAGTTATGGATATAGTGAAGTTAAAGATGGAGGATTATGACAAAATATGGGTAATAAGTGACATCCATGGATATCATAATTTGTTTTTAAAATTAATGGATAAGATTAAATTGACGAAAAAAGATCTATTGATTATAAATGGTGATTCCTGTGACCGTGGGCCTTCCAGCTTTGAAATGTATGAATCAATTGAGAAACTGCTTAATAGTGGATTAAATATAATACATACCTTTGGTAACCACGAAGATCTTTTGGTCAATGCCATTGAAAATGGTGAATTGTTTGCCTGGTATAGAAACGGGGGGAGACAGACTGTTGATTCCTACAAAAAAAGATATGATATTTTGAATAAACACCTAAAATATATAAAAAATATGCCCATAGCAGTTGATCTGGGGAAATATTTTGTAGTTCATGGAGGAATAAATCCAGAAAAAAGCATCGAGGAGCAGACTACCTATGAGATGACGTGGATAAGGGGAGATTTTATAGATCATCCCCTTCTAAAAACCGATAAAATTATAGTTTACGGACACACTCCTAACTTAGACGGAAAAATCCACTTTGTGGATGACCAAAAAATATCTATAGATTGCGGGAGTT
>DAOUPY010000281.1 GCA_030625925.1 Fusobacteriaceae bacterium
GCTCTTTTTTTCCGGGACTGCAGCTGAGATAACACCAATAGCCAGTGTTGATAAGATAAAAATTGGAAGGGGTCAAAGGGGGCCTATTACAGAAAAAATTCAAGAAGCGTTCTTTGAGATGACAGAGGGGAAAAATATTAAATATAATTCATGGTTAACCTACATTAAATAGGTTTCAAGACTTATTTTGAGAGGTATGCTCTATGATCCCTTCTTTCTTTTTTCATTTTCTAGGGTAGATCTCAAACCTATTTCTTTACATCAAAATAAGATTAATTTTAAAAGCAAAATTTTATATAGTATAATCTATCACAGAAAGTAAGAAGAGGTGGGGGAAATACAAAATGCAACTCCTGCTGCTGCTCTTTCTAAGATGATAATTATGAGAGACCAAGAGGATAATGAAAAATTAGAAGCTTTATATGCCAGTATGTTAAAAGAGTTAAAAAGCAATGAAAAATTAATAGATAGAATGGACGAATAGTCGGTCAGAGTTTAAAAATTCATTTAGTTTTTAAATTTTAATTAGTAAATAAATAAAAGGAGTGGAAGATGGATTTAATCTTCTACTCCTTTTCAATTTTTATAGTCCCATTGGATGTTCCTAGGATTAAAAAATTGTCGGTATTTAATTTTAAAAACTCATTTTTTACATGAATTAGATCTCCGAAAAAAGAAAAATCAAAATTATGATTTTTGGGTATTTTTATGGAAAGGCTATGGTTTGAAGTAACTATTTTTGAATTAGAAGTAATGTTCTGGAATTCTGCCGAAATAGGGGCATTAGATGTGGAGATATCTCCTATTTTTTCAGCATTTTTTATCTTTATTTTTCTATCGGTAGTTTGAATATTGAGAATTCCCAGGGTATTTTTAGTAGTTACCCGGCTGAATCGACTTTTTACAGAAATATCTCCTACAATATTGGATAATTTAATGTCTTTCCTGGAATTCAGAAGGTCTAGATCTCCTACCAGGTTATCGATAGTGACCTTCCCCTTGGAGTTATCTATAGAAAGTTTTCCATTTATTCCATTTACAGAGATAGAACTATTTGTAGTTTTTATAAGATATTTAAAATTAGTATTTTTAGGGATCAAAAGGTTGAATTTAACCTTGGTTTTAAAAAAACTGTTTTTTTTATCGTTGTTTAAATTATATTGTAAACTATCTTTAGTTATATTGTTTTTTATTATGGGATTTTTTTTATCCGAAAGCTGGGTTAAGATGATGTTTCTGCCATAATAAGGCTGGATGTTTAAATCGATATACTGGCCATTGATCTCAATGATTTTAATACCTTTAGAGGCAATTACCCCGTTGGAAAAGGTAGTAATATTTATCAAGATTAAGAAAAAAAAGAAAAATATTGAGTTTTTCATGAGGTCTCCTCCTAAATGATTGATATTAAATAAATTATATCATTTTATTGAAAAAAATGCATGAAAACTTAAAAGAAAAAAACATCTTTAGGAAATTTTTAGGAGGAGCCTTATAATATTAAAATTAGTTATTGAATAAGAATATAGATGTGTAGTATACTGAAATATAATTAAATTATTGAGGTGGGGAAAATTGGATTTACATTATTTAAGAATATTTTATGAGGTAGCTAAAGAGTGTAGTTTTACAAAGGCAGCACATAATTTATACATAAATCAATCGGCAGTTTCTATACAGGTAAAAAAATTTGAAGAGCTGTTGGGAACTAAACTATTTGATAGAAGTTCGAAAAAGATAAAATTAACTTATTCAGGGGAAGTTTTGTACAAGATGAGTGAGGATATCTTTCAAAAAGTTAAAAGAGTAGAAAAAGAGATGGCGAGGATAGTAGAAGTAGATAGAGCCAGAATAAGTATTGGTGCTACAACTATTATAGGGGAACCATTGCTGCCCAAATTGATGAAGGAATTTTCTAAGGTATATCAGGAGATAGAATATGATGTAATAGTAGCTTCAAAAAAGGAGATTTTGGAAAAATTGAGAGATGGAGACATAGATGTAGCTATCATCGATGAAACTCACATAACAGATGTAAATTTAGAAATTATAGATGTAGGCAAATTCCCGCTATGTTTAGTCAGTGCAAAAGATTATAGAGATATCAAGGAAGTTGCTGATACTCCCCTTATTGTACGTAAAAAAATATTAAAGCATAATGAGGCAGTAACAGCCATAGAAAATAATCATCAGATAGAATTTAAAACTAAAATTCCAATTAGCGGGAGTTTAAGTGTGATTAAGTCTTTCGTCAGAGAAGGGGTAGGAAATGTAGTTCTGCCTTATTACACAGTCTATGATGAAGTTAAATCAGGTGAATTTAAGGTTATTGAAAAGATAACTGAAGTATCAGATGGTTATCAAATAGCTATCACAAAGGATAAAAGAAGCTTGTTGGAGATTATTAAGTTTATAAACTTTACAAAGAATTTTAAAATAATATAGACTCTTCATTTTTATAGTTTCTCTTGCCAAAAGAAACTAAAGCTAGAAAAGTTAGCAATAGTTTTCTTTATAACATTTAAAATTTATTTTAATTATAATAAATTTTAATATTCGTTAATCGGGAAAACGTTAACAAGGAAAGAGTAAAAAGGAGAATTAGAATGAATTTAATCGAATCATATGAAATTACAGGAAAATTATTAAAGAATTTTATAGAAAAAGAAAAAGAAGATAAACTAACAGAAAAAGTGGCTAAAAAATTGGTAGAAGCCTTTGAAAATAAAAATAAGGTACTTATCTGTGGGAATGGTGGAAGTAACTGCGATGCCCTTCATTTTGCTGAGGAATTTACAGGAAGATTTAGAGGAAACAGGAGAGCATTGCCTGCTATCTCACTTTCAGATTCATCTCACATAACTTGTGTTGGAAATGATTTTGGTTTTGATGAAATATTTGCCAGAGGAGTAGAGGCTTACGGCAGAGAGGGAGATTTATTTGTTGGATTATCTACCAGTGGAAACTCTGCTAATGTAATTAGAGCAGTGGAAGAGGCTAAAAAATTAGGGATGACTACCTGTGTACTCCTGGGAAAAGATGGAGGGACGTTAAAGGGAATGTGTGACTATGAATTTATCATTCCAGGAGAAACTTCTGACAGAATACAGGAGATCCATATGATGATCCTGCACATTATCATAGAGGGTGTAGAGAGAATTATGTTTCCTGAGCAATACTAAGGGATAAAAAAGCTGAAAAATCATTTTGATTTTCCAGCTTTTTTTTAATGTTATAATTAACTAAAATACACTGCACTGAGAGCATAGTAGATAGCCAGCAGGCTAGAAAAAACAGCACTAGAAAAAAACCTGAATTTAATAGGAATAAGGTTTTGTATGATAAAATTACCAAAAATACTTATGGGCAGAGCTCCTATATAACTTTTTAACCCAATATTTAAGATGAACCATCCGATTTTTCCATGG
>DAOUPY010000242.1 GCA_030625925.1 Fusobacteriaceae bacterium
TTTACTTTGCTGGGAAAGATGTGTGGAAGATAAAAGATGTAATCTCTGTTAAAGAGGTATTTGAAAGATTCAGACCAGTATTTGAAGGCAGATAAAATAATTATAAAAAACAGATCCTATGAATTAAACCTTCATAGGATCTGTTTTTTGTGTAGAATATTGTTTTTTGTCAGTGAAAAAATTCCAATTTTTAGTTGTTCTAATAAACCATCCTACCATAAAAGTTCCTTTGAATAAAGTGGTGATAGTTATAGCCCACCAAACACCATTTAACCCTAATAGACCATCTTGAGAAAGAAATAATGCCAGGGGTATTCTTACAATGTTAAAAAAAGTGGTGATATAAAATGGCGGCTTTGTTTTTCCTAAACCATTAAAGGCTCCAGCAGTCAAGATCTCAATACACATGAATAGCTGGGAATAGGATAGAATTTTTAAATATTCAACACCATTTTTGATACTCTCCTCCTCTTGGATAAAGATCGAGAATATCCTTTCAGCACCTAGATAGAAAAGAAAACTTGTCAAAATCCCTACGGTACCCATAATAATCATAGATATTTTATATCCTTTTAATATTCTCTTTGGCTGATTTGCACCATAATTTTGTCCAATAAAAGCAGAGAGAGCCACCTGAAAACCTATGGCAGTCATCCAGGAGAGTGACTCTACCTGAGAGCCTACCTTTTGAACTGCTATTGCCATGGGACCCCAAAACGCTATGATTCTGGCTATTATCATAGTAAGTCCGGTAAATAAACCACTCTGTAAACCGACAGGTATCCCTAGAGCAGTAATTTCACGAATAATTTTTAGTTTCGGTAACTGGAATATTCCTTTTAATGAAACCCGGGTTTTGAATCTTTTAATATAGATAAGAAATGATAATGTAACTGATCCCTGTGCTATAATGGTGGCGATAGCGGCACCACTTACTCCCATAGCAGGGAATCCCATCATACCAAAGATGAGGAGCGGATCTAAGATCATATTGATTACCAGGCCTACGGCATTCATATAAAAAGGTGTTTTAGTATCTCCATAACCTGTGAAAATCGCTGTCAGAACAGGATTAGTAAAGTTAAATACCATTCCAAGACCTATAATAACTAAGTATTTTTTAGCCATATCAATAACAGCCAGATCACCCAGTCTAAAAAAACCAATGAGAGAATCTTTGAATAAGATCATAACAAGTCCGTAGATAATAGCTAAAACTAAATTTAACTGGATAGCATTCACAGTATAACTCTGAGCTAATTTTAGTTTTTTACCACCAATAGATTGAGATATCTTAACTTGAGCTCCTACCTGGGAGATACTGATAAATGCAAAACTAAGCCAGAGGAAAAATCCAGCACTTCCTATAGCAGCTACAGCACCACTTCCCATCTTTCCTATCCAGATCATGTCTATTAAATTATAGGCCATCTGTAAAAAAGATGTTCCCATAACTGGGAGAGCCATCTTTAAGAGGGAACGTGCAATATTTCCCTCTGTCATATTTGCTTTCATATTTCCTCCTTGTATATTTTTTTTAATATTTTGATTCTATATTGTACAGTATTTGATCTAAATTTACTATTTGTTTTATTTTTAATTAGTTTTTTTTGACTTCTAAGGAAAAACAAAGAAAAAGATTGACTTTGATGTGAACATATTTTATACTAATTGTAAGATTATTTAACGTTTTACGACGAAAAAATCAATATTTAGGAGGAAGAAAAAATGGCGAAGAAAAAGTTTCAAATGCCAACAGCCTATACTATATTATTTAGTATAATAGCTATAGTGGCGGTATTTACATGGATAGTTCCAGCAGGAGAATATAATTATGTGGAGGGGACAAACCAACCTATTCCAGGGACGTATAAAGTGGTGGAGTCAAGTCCTCAAGCACTATGGGAAGTAATAAATGCTCCTATCAATGGTTTCTACGAAGCTAAGGATATTGCATTGTTTGTATTAGTAATTGGTGGATTCTTAGGTATAGTAATGAAAACAGGTGCTATCGATGCAGGAATTGGTCAGGTTATAAAAAAATTAAAGGGCAGAGAAAAGATAATGATACCTATCCTTATGACAATATTTGCAGCAGGAGGAACATCATTTGGAATGGCAGAGGAAACCATAGCTTTTTATCCTCTATTAATTCCTGTATTCATAGGAGCAGGATATGATGCATTGACAGCAGTAGGAGTAATCATGTTAGGAGCCGGGACAGGGGTATTATGTTCTACGGTAAATCCTTTTGCTACTGGAGTAGCCTCGGGATTTGCTGAAATATCTATCGGTGACGGACTTGGATTAAGACTGATTATGATGGCTGTATTACTTACATTTGCCATTATCTATGTGATGAGATATGCTGAAAAAGTTAAAAAAGATCCGAGTAAATCTATAATATTTGATCTGAAAAAAGAAAATGAAAAGCATTTTTTAGGAGGAGATGAGCAGGAAACTCCAGAATTAACTTCTAAAAGAAAATTAATCCTTGGTGTTTTTGGTGGGACTTTTATTGTTATGATATTAGGAGTAATACCTTGGGCATATAAATTTAATATTACAATATTTGAAACTATGAACAACTTTATCATCAATTTACCAGTAATTGGAAAGATCTTAGGTGGAATGGTTCCCCTTGGTGACTGGTGGTTCGGAGAGATGACTGTATTATTTATGGTTTCAGCTGTATTAGTTGGAAAAATATATGGAATGGAAGAAAAGGAAATTGTATCTGTATTCGTAAATGGTGCTAGAGATCTATTGGGAGTAGCACTTATTGTAGGAATTTCTAGAGGAATTACTATAGTAATGAATGCTGGTGGAATGACTAACACTGTATTATATTGGGGAGAGCAGGCATTAACAGGTGTAGGATCTACAGCATTTGCTATAATCTCATACTTATTCTATCTGCCTATGTCATTCTTAATTCCATCAACTTCGGGACTAGCTACACTATCTATGCCTATCATGGCTCCATTAGGTGAGTTTTCAGGTTTAGCAAAGAATGTAGTTGTTACTGGATATCAATCTGCATCAGGAGTATTAAACTTACTTACTCCTACATCAGCAGTAGTAATGGGTGGTTTAGCAATAGGAAGAGTATCATATACAAAGTGGCTAAAATTTGTAATGCCGTTATTTATTTCATTCATAGTAATGACTATGGCACTATTAGCTTTAGGTTCAATGATGTAAATTTTTTAAAATCATCTTCTTTGGATCTGTCTCCCGATTGACGAGTGCGAAAAAATTATATTTAGTAAATATGATTTTTGCGATGTCAAGGGAGAGACAGGATAAAAAAGTTAGAGAATTAAAAGCGATTAAATCTTAGGGTTTTTTCGCTTTTTTTATAAGATGTTTTAAATTTATCAAAGGGGTAATTCGTGAATTGCCCATAGGTTTCGCCATAGGTGAAAAGGGGGACAAAAATGATTAAATTATTAAAAAATGCAGAGGTGTATACTCCAGAGTATATTGGAAAAAAAGATATCTTAATCGCAGACAGCAAGATAGCCAAGATAGGAGATTTTATAGATATAGATGAAAGTTTAGCCACAATCATAGATCTAAAAGGAAAAAAAGTAGTGCCTGGATTTATTGATTCCCATGTTCATATTTGTGGAGGAGGGGGAGAGGGAAGTTTTAGATCTAGAACTCCTGAAATTCAACTGACAGATATGACCACTGCTGGAGTTACTACGGTAATTGGTGTATTAGGAACAGATGGTACTACAAGAACTATGACAAATTTAATAGCTAAGGCAAAGGGATTAAAAGAAGAGGGAGTATCTGCATTTGTAC
>DAOUPY010000485.1 GCA_030625925.1 Fusobacteriaceae bacterium
GAGGAGCATTTAGTGTTGATGAATTTGCAAGCGATTTTAATATACCATCAGATATGGTTTTATTGAATTCTAAAGGAATTAATCTTAGCCAAGTTATATTTTCCGTAATTATAGCTAAAGAAAAAGACATTATAAAGTTGAAAAAAAGTGACGGAAGTGACGATACTTATAAAGACCCTGTTACAGGTGAGACACCAGTCAGTCCAAAGGATATGTATAAAGATGATATTATCTATGGAAAATTTATTTTTGGATTTGGGGAAAATCAGATGGAGACCACATTTATAATGACTCCTATCGAGAATTGGAAGTGATGAGATGAAAAAAAGTGGATTTAGTTTAGTGGAAATAATAGTGGTAACAGCTGTAATGGGAGTAGTTATGCTCATATTTTCTCCGATGATAAGTGCCTTTATAGGTGCTCAAGACAGACTTTATAATCAGTCCAAGATAGACAGCAGATTAAATGAGGTAGTAGAATTTATTAAAAGAGATGTAAGGAATGCCAGAAGTGACAGTAACTTAGGTGAAGAACCAGTGGGCGTCTTTATTGATAAAGATGGCGATGATAAAGAAGATGATTTGTCGGATGAAGGTACTACAGGAAAAAAAATTATTATTTATACGACAGATCTAAATGGGGATCCTAAATATGTTCAATATGCATTAGAAGATAATAAATTGAAAATAAAAATAGAAAATGATTTTGATTCGAACCTAACTGGCGGAACAACTATATTAAGCGATATAGAAACAGGCGAGTTTAAGTATCAAGATAAGATATTACTCTTTCATTTTAAGATAGACATACCTAAGAGGTTGGAAGGAAAAGATGGAAAGAAAGATAAAATAAGAAGTGAAGTAAGAGATGTGGGGATTACAAGGATAAATCTACAGTGACCCTCTTCTTCTTATGTCTCTCCCTCATAGGGAGAAACGAAGTGGTTTTGAAGGTTTTAATTATAAATTATGCTGAAGGCGTGTAGGAGGGGGAGTTATGAAAAAGAAAGGTTCGGCTTTGATTTTATCTATACTGATGCTGTCATTTTTTATGACAATCACCCTGACTATGTATTATGTAGCTAGGAATAGAAATAAACGGTCGATATACAAGATAAAGGGAATGAGGATAAGTAGCGGTTTAGACAGTGGATCAGCTATAGCCCACTATGAACTATACTTGGCAGATTGGTATGTGAGTAGGGGACATCCATATGAACTTGGGACACTCTACTATGGAACATACGGAGTAGATAATTACGCTGATTCGACTACACCTTCTGCTATAAGATATACTCAAGAAGTCCCTTCAGGAGGTGGAATAATAGTAATGCCTATAACGGGAGAGCATTTTACAGGTGTTGTACTAAATAATTATAATGAGTATTTTGCTTCCTACTGGGATCCAGAACTAGGAACGGCTGTACCATGGATAGCAGAGGATAAGGTTATCGATGGTAAAGTAGTCAGTCGTGCCTGGCTCAATAATACTGGGGAAAAAATAGTGAGGTTGTGGACAACTGAAAGTGCAATAAGTGTAGGAGGATATAGGCTAATAAGTGGGACGTTTGAAGATGGAAGCTCACTGGTGATCCCGTTAATGGCGAATACATTGTCTAGTACGCCAACCTCTATAGATTTGACCTATGAAAAAATAGTATCTGTATCTGCCTCTGGGATAGGGGTAGAAAACTATAAAATAACCTATGTAGAAAGTGTAAAAGTAACACCTAGTGGGAGCAGTATCGTAATCAATGGTGATGAATTGAAAAGTATGACAGTAGAGAAATCAAAATCAAAATAAAAAGGGAGGGGGGGATCTATGTTTGAGTTTAAAGTTGATGGAGCTTTAGATATAGGGAGCAGTGGTATAAAATTAGCACTCTATAAAAATAAAAAGATAGATAAAATAGATTTTGTTAATTA
>DAOUPY010000451.1 GCA_030625925.1 Fusobacteriaceae bacterium
CTTACTTTAACTAAAACAGAAGTGGAATTCATTAAAGAATTTGCAGCAGGGATAGACAAAAACTACGGTACTATAAACCAAGAGATCGCTGAAAAGATGGATGAATGGTCATTAGAAACTGTAGGAAACGTAGAAAGATCATTACTTAGATTTGGTGTATATGAATTGATGTACGAAGAAACTGGTTTTGAAATTGTATTGAATGAAATTATTGAATTAGCTAAAGTTTATGGGGATGCAACATCACATGAATTTGTAAATGGAGTATTGGCTAAGTTCGTTAAAAAATAATTGCATCTGTTTTTTTTAACATGAATTTTTAAATATAATTTAAATTAGAAAAAAAGAATACAAGTAAATAAAAAGCAGAGATTAGATTTATTCTAATCTCTGCTTTTTATAGTCTAGGTGCAACGTTACATTAATTTTTCATTTTGTTATATACGGCTTAATTTTTTAATTAATTTGATATTTTCTTCTAAATTTTTAATCTTTGTGGTGCTGACTAGGATAGATTTTAAAGACTCTTGTTTCATTACATACTCAAAAGCACTCTCTATTAGAGGTTTATTAGGAGACCTTAAGGTTTCAATCCTGTCAAAGGTTTCTTTGTCATGAAATAAATCATTGAATTTTCTTATATCCATCTTGGCAAATTTATATCCTTTTTTTACTTTTTCTGACAACAGCCCTTGAGCTAAAGTACTATAGGAAATATATCCAATATCATTATTCTGGCAAAAAGGCAGGATATCCTTTTCATCGTTAGTCTGTAACATATTATATTGATTTTGAACACTGCTGATATCACATAAATTAGAAGCTTGTTGTAACTCCTCCAACTTAAAATTTGACACCCCTATACTTTTTATCACATTCTGTTCTTTTAATTCGTTGAGAGTGTTAAATACCGTCTCTAACGATGTTTTACCATCCAAGTGATGGAGTTGATAGAGATCGAGATAGTCGGTCTTTAAACGCTTCAGTGTGGCGTCTATTTCGAATAGAATGGAATCTCTGGATATATCGTGGGTAACATGTCCCCATTCATTCCATCTGAGTCCAAATTTGCTGGCTATAACTATGTCTTTACGAATACTCCTTGTAACCTCTCCTAAGATCTCCTCTGACTTTCCAAATCCATAGATTGGAGCAGTATCAAAGAAGTTTATACCTAGCTCGATACTCCTTTCCAGTGTTTTAATGGCTTCCTCTTGGTTAACATCTTTCCATCCATGTTTAGATAGAGCCCAGCATCCAAATCCCAGAAGGGATATTTCTTTATCTATATTTTTAATCTTATTATATTTCATTTTTTACCTCTTTTTTCTATTTTGTTGTCACGAATTACACTAAAGATCACTGAGATTCTCAGTGCTAAATCTTTTCTTCTTGGTTAGAATCTACTACCTTGACTCAGACTAGATTCTGACTTTTATTTTGACTCTAAAATGAAGTTTATAGTCGTTGAGCTTCAGCAGTACTGTTCCTACAATGACGATTGTGACTTACTTATTAAGACATTTATAAACCTTCTGGCACTTTTTGGTTACTTTTTTTTTGCTACAGAGAAAAAGTGACTCGTATTAAAGGCGAAACCTTTAGACCTTTCTCTTAACGCTGAGCCACAGAGGATACTGAAGTTATCAGATCTCCCTATATGCCGGGAGTTTAATAACAAAAGTAGTTCCCTGGTCCTTTATAGAATCCACTCCTAGACTTCCCCTGTTAAGGTGGATAAATTCCTTTGTGATGATAAGCCCTAAGCCGGTTCCCTTATCATTTTCAGTTCCTAGAGTAGTCAAATGCTGATCTAGTTTAAATAACTTAGATTGAATATCTAAATTCATTCCTACCCCATTATCTTTGATATATATAAGAATAAACTTATCTTTTCGTTCACTGTAGAGTTCAATCTTTCCAGAATTAGGAGTAAATTTTATAGCGTTGGAGAGAATATTACGAAAGACAGCTTCCACCATATTTTTATCAGCCCAAATAAAATGTTTATCGGAAATATTATTTGAAAATTTAATATTTTTGGACTCTAAATTTAATTTTAAAACTTGGTATGCTGAACCAGTGAGATCATTTATCTTAACTTTCATAGGAG
>DAOUPY010000487.1 GCA_030625925.1 Fusobacteriaceae bacterium
GATTGCCGATAGAACCGCTAAAACTCTAAAAGAGGGACTAGGATTATTAGGAATGAAAACAGTAGACAGAATGTAGACTCTTATCTACCCTCTCCTCCTAGTTTCTCCCTGATTAGGGAGAAACAAAGTAAAGAATAAAAAGTGATGATAGCCGAGAGAGAGTATAGCAAGGAAAGAGTTAAAAGTAAAAGAAGAATTCCGATGGAATTCTTCTTTTACTATATTTAGAATTTAAAGATGAGCAGGAGGGAAATAAAATTTTTATAAAAAAAGATAAATATTATAAGATAGAGGAGTTTGATGACCTGGGGATAGGGGCAGTCTATACCACTAAAGATCTGATAGACAGCAGGAGAATAAAGCAGGATGCGGTATCTAAAGATAGGATAAAAAAACTTTTGGATATAGAAGGGAAAACTATAGTTTTTGCGGGTCAGACCCATTCTATAAATATAGCAGTAATAGGAGACGAGATAAAAGATCTCTATCTGGATACCGATGGATTTATTACCAGAAATAAAGATTTGGCCTTATTTACCCAGTATGCAGACTGCCTGCCAATATATGCCTATGACAAAAAAAATGAGGTCATGGGACTCTGTCATGCAGGTTGGAAGGGAGCCTTTGATGGGATACAAAAAAACATGATAGAAAAGATGATCTTTGAATACGACTCCAAGGTAGAAGATATCATAATCGGCTTGGGAATAGGAATATCTGTCGATAACTATCCAGTAGGAGAGGAATTCTATGAATCTTATTACAGACGGTATGGGAAGGAAATGACAAGGCTGGTATTTTCCATAAAATCAGATGGGTATTATTACGATAATATAGAATTTAATAAACAGATATTGTTGAGACTGGGAATAAGGGAAGAAAATATAATAATTTCTAATAATTGTACCTATAGGGATGAATTTCATTCATATAGAAGGGATGGGGAGAGAAGTGGCAGAAATGGAGCATTCATATATTTTAAGAAAAAGTAATTTTATTAAAAACTTTATTTTTTTAAGTTTTTTATTTATTTTTACATCTTGTGCCAGTATACCTGTGGAAAGGGAATGGCAGGATATAAGAAGGGTAAGGTATAGGACAGAAAAATTAGAAATAGGAGATATCATAGTAAAGAATAAGCTGGTAAAAGACCCCCTTGGATGGTATGGACATGCGGCTATGGTGGTGAAAGAGGATACCATAGGAGATTATCCAAAATTAGGAGTGGGATACTATGAGATGGACACCTATTCATGGCTGTATGAAGACAGGAAGGTTATGGTACTCAGATACAAACATTTCGATGAAAAATTTAAAAGATTGTTCGTCGAAAACTTAAAAAAACATACAGATAAAGGGTATTTTATAAGCGGTAGAAAAAACACTAACAGTTTTTATTGTTCGAAGTATGTGTGGTATATATATTATATTACTGCAAAAGAACTTGGATATGAGCTGGATCTAGATAATGATGGCGGATTTATGATCTTTCCCTATGATTTTATAGGATCGGAAGAATTGGAACAGGTTATATTTTAGGGGAGGAATTTATGAAAAAATTAATTTTTTTATTGATGGCTGCCACAATATTTGCTGCACCTCTTAAAAATGAAAAAAGCTTTAAAGCCAGAGTTATAAAAAAAGGTGTCAAGGTAGAGGTGGTTTCCTATAAAGAAAGGGAAAAGGCTTTGGACATCAGATATAGGATATATAACAGCAGTGGAGGAGTGATCGAGAAATTGAGTGTAAAGGTTATATTCATGGATGATTCAAGGAAAAGGCTGGACTCCTATACCACAGATCTCATAGATGATCGGGATAAACTAGGCAGCGGTAGGGAGAGATATTATCCATCTAAAGCAAGGTATGAAACCTATGGCAAGATG
>DAOUPY010000015.1 GCA_030625925.1 Fusobacteriaceae bacterium
TGTGACTACTGTGGAGAAGCATTGATCATAAGAAAAGATGATACAGCTGAGACTGTTGTAAATAGATTAGCTTCATACCATGCTCAAACTGCTCCATTATTTGATTTTTATACTGATAGAGGTGTAATGGCAGAAGTAGATGGAACAAAAGATGTTTCAGAAGTTAAAGAAGATATATTTAAAATATTAGGATAATTTATTTAAAAAAGGTGAGGTGGCTCACCTTTTTTAGATAGCAATTATTAGAAGATAGCTCTCTTTTGATGATATCTTATTTTAAATAATAAAAAAATAATATTAGAAAAAGAGTGGTGTAAGGAGGAAAAAAATGTCAATAACAATTAAGACCAGAGAAGAAATCGAAAAAATAAAAGCAGCAAATCAAATAATTGCTAGACTATATAATGAAATATTACCTAGCAAGATAGTTCCAGGGGTATCAACGAATGAACTCAATAAAATAATCGAAGATTATATCAGAAGTCAGGGGGCTATCCCGGCTACAATAGGAGTAGGGGGACCAGCTAACGCTTATCCAGCTGGATCTTGTATATCTGTAAATGAAGTAGTAGTACACGGAATTCCTAGTGATAGAATATTACAAGAGGGAGATATAGTGAGTGTCGATACTGTGACCAATTTAGATGGTTACTTTGGAGATTCAGCCATAACATTTCCTGTAGGAGAGATAGATGAAGAATCTAAAAGACTATTACAAGCAACTAAGGAAGCACTAGAAATAGGAATTGAACAATGTTATGCAGGGAATAGATTAGGAGATCTTGGGAATGCCATCGAAGTTCACGTAAAGAAAAATAAATTTACAGTGGTAAGAGATTTCTGTGGTCATGGAGTAGGACATGCTATGCATGAAGATCCTATGGTAATGAATTTTGGAAGAAAAGGCAGGGGGATAAAACTAGAAGAAGGAATGGTAATCGCTATAGAGCCTATGGTGAATGCAGGATCATATAAGGTAGGAATTCTAGATGATGGTTGGACTGCAGTTACAAAAGATGGAAAAAGAAGTGCACACTTTGAACATTCGGTAGCCATTGTAGACGGAAAACCACTAGTTTTAAGTAGATACGAAAAATAAAATTTCTCTATACCAACATTAGATCTAAGCTAATAGAATAGAGTTTTTGAAGGGGAGAGCTGTAGGACTGTAAAACAATATTTTTATCTTTGTTAAAAACTAAAAAAAATAGGGCAAAACAAAAATAAAAAGTAGACTTCTTGTGTGACTTATGATATAATAATTCGGTATTAACAATAAGTTTCGAGGAGGAAGTATGGCGAAACAAGACGTAATAGAATTAGAAGGAGTAATACTTGAAACGTTACCTAATGCTATGTTTAAAGTAGAATTAGAGAACGGACATGTGATTTTAGGTCACATATCAGGAAAGATGAGAATGCATTACATTAGAATCTTACCTGGAGACAAAGTATTAGTTCAAGTTTCACCTTATGATTTATCAAGAGGAAGAATTGTTTACAGAAAAAAATAATTTTTTTGTGAGAGGAGGTTTCAAATGAAAGTAAGAGCATCAGTAAAGCCTATTTGCGACAAGTGTAAAGTCATCAAAAGACACGGGAAGATCAGAGTAATCTGTAAATCTAATCCTAAGCACAAGCAAGTTCAAGGGTAATTGAAAGCAACACACATTTGAAAAACGCGTACTGTAAAGATATGTTGACCTGTAGAGGCGGTACTTTTGGATGAAAAATTCGGAGTAATCAAAAGGCATGTCGAGGAAAGTGTTTAGCTGGTTATTATACCAAGCGATATATAAAGTAAACGAGGAGGAAAATACGTGGCAAGAGTAGCAGGAGTAGATATCCCTAGAAATAAGAGAATCGTAATCGCATTAACTTATGTCTTTGGAATCGGACAAACAACTTCAGAAAGAGTCTTAACAGAAGCTGGAATCAGTTTTGATGTTAGAGTTAAAGATATGACTGAAGAAGAATTAAACAAGATCAGAGCTATAGTTGACGGAATTAAAGTTGAGGGTGACTTAAGAAAAGACATCAGACTTGATATCAAGAGATTATTAGACATCAGATGTTACAGAGGTTCTAGACATAGATTAAACTTACCTGTAAGAGGGCAAAAGTCTAAAACAAATGCAAGAACTGTTAAAGGACCAAAGAAAGCAGTTAATAAGAAATAATAATAATAATAAATCTAATTATATAGAAAAAATTAAGTAAGGAGGAGTTAACTTGGCTAAGAAAAGAGGCGCAGTTAAAACTAAGAAGAAATTAAAGAATATTCCTTTGGGAATAGCTCATATACATTCAACTTTTAACAACACTATCATCGCTATCACAGATACTGAAGGAAGAGTTGTAGCTTGGAAATCTGGAGGAACTTCAGGATTCAAGAATACTAAAAAAGGAACTCCATTCGCAGCTCAAATAGCAGCGGAAGAAGTAGCTAAAGCAGCTATGGAGCATGGAATGAAAAAGGTAGAAGTAAGAGTGAAGGGACCTGGTTCAGGCCGTGAAGCTACTATCAGATCATTACAAGCAGCTGGATTAGAAGTATCAAAAATTGTTGATGCTACACCAGTTCCACATAATGGATGTAGACCACCAAAAAAGAGAAGAGTGTAGTTCACTTATTCAAAATTATTGTAGATAAAAACAATTCTGATTATCGGAGTTAAATACGAAATAAAGGAGGATATAGGTCAATGGCAATTAATAGACAGCCTGTATTAAAGAGATGTAGAGCTCTTGGATTAGATCCAATAGTTTTAGGTATAAATAAAAAATCAAACAGAGGTCCTAGACCAAATGCAAATCAAAAACCAACTGAATATGCTATTCAATTAAGAGAAAAGCAAAAAGCGAAATTCGTATATGCTGTAATGGAAAAGCAATTCAAAAAATTATATGAAGAAGCTTCAAGAAAAGATGGAGTAACTGGTCTTAACTTAATTCAATATTTAGAGAGAAGATTAGAAAATGTAGTATACAGAATGGGGTTTGTTTCAACTAGAAGACAAGCTAGACAAATTGTATCTCATGGACATGTTTCTGTAAATGGAAGAAAAGTAAATATCGCATCATACAGAGTTAAAGCTGGAGATGTTGTAGCAGTTATAGAAAATTCAAAGAATGTTGAGCTTATCAAATCTGCAATTGAGGAAGCTAACGCTCCTTCATGGATTGAATTAGATAAAGCAAACTTTGCTGGAAAAATCTTACAAAACCCTACAAAAGACGATATGGACTTCGAACTTAATGAAGCATTAATCGTAGAATTCTACTCAAGATAATAAGTTTTGAGAGCACAAAATTTTATGTAGGAGTGATTCAATGTTAAAGATCGAAAAATTAGCAAGAAATATAAACATTACAGAAGAAAAAACCAGTGAATTTGCTGGAAATTATGTAGTGGAGCCTTTATATAGAGGGTATGGAAATACGATCGGGAACGCACTTAGAAGAGTGTTATTATCATCTATTCCAGGAACAGCTATTAAAGGTGTAAGAATTGACGGTGTTTTAAATGAATTCTCTACTATGGAAGGTGTTAAAGAAGCAGTAACTGATATTGTTCTTAATGTTAAGGAAATTATCGTTAAAGCTGATGAACCTGGTGAGAAAAAAATGACATTATCAATTGAAGGGCCAAGAGTTGTTACAGCTGCTGACATCATTCCAGATGCTGGTATCGAAGTAATAAATCCTGATCATGTTATCTGTACAGTTACGACTGACAGACAAGTAGATATGGAATTTATTGTTGATACTGGAGAAGGTTTTGTAGTTGCAGATGAAATCGACATTACAGATTGGTCTGTAGAGTATATCGCAGTTGATGCAATATATACTCCAATCAAAAAAGTTTCTTACTCTGTAGAAGATACTATGGTAGGAAGACAAACTGATTTTGATAAATTAACATTAAATGTTGCAACTGATGGAAGTGTTGAAATCAGAGATGCAATTTCATATGCAGTTGAACTGTTAAGTTTCCACCTGAACCCATTCTTAGAGATTGGTGACAGAATGGATAGCTTAAGAGATCAAGATGAAGAAGAATTAAATGATGAACCTGCAGCTGTTGTTGTTGAAAACAACGTAGCAGGAACTAAAATTGAGGAGTTAGATCTTACTGTAAGATCATTCAATTGTCTTAAAAAGGCTGGAATTGAAGATGTTGGTCAACTTTCTGAGATGGGATTAACTGAATTGTTAAAGATCAAGAACTTAGGAAGAAAATCATTAGATGAAATTTTAGACAAAATGAGAGAATTAGGTTTTGACTTACAGGGTAACAATACCTCTAATTAATTTTATAAGCAAAGGAGGCTAGCTTAAAAATGAATCATAATAAATCATATAGAAAGTTAGGTAGAAGATCGGACCATAGAAAAGCTATGTTAATGAACTTAACTATCTCTTTAATAAATGAAGAAAGAATTGAAACAACTGTAACTAGAGCGAAGGAATTAAGAAAGTTTGCTGAAAGAATGGTTACTTTAGGTAAAAAAGGAGACTTATCATCAAGAAGAAGAGCACTTGCATTCTTAAGAGACAAAGATACTGTAGCAAAATTATTTGCTGAAGTAGCTCCTAAGTACACTGAAAGAAAAGGTGGATATACTAGAATTATGAAAACTGGTATTAGAAGAGGAGACTCTTCACCAATGGCAATAATCGAATTAGTATAAGCTGATTATAAATAGCTAGATCACTATGTGATCTGGCTATTTTTTTTATTACCCTCTCTCGGCTATCGCCACTCTCTCCCTCTATAGGGAGAAAGAAGCAAATTTATGAGGATACTAAAAAAAGGCAGAAATCAAATGTGATTTATACCTTTTCTCATTCTCATATTCTCTTTATATAAAAATACTTTCATTTCTACTTTGTTTCTCCCTTTGAGGGAGAAACATAAAAAGGAGAGGGTTATTTTTTTGAAAACTTATGATTCACTATGAGGGCTCCAAACACACATCCCATTCCGATAAATGAGATAAGGTTAGGAGATTCGTTGGGTAAGATACTCCAGCTGATAATAGCTCCTGAGACAGGAATAAAAAACTTAAACATATTTAATTCTGATACTTTTACGCCGTCTACCTGGATTAAGAAAAACCAGATAGAAAAAGCGACAGCCGATACCAGTGCCAGCCAAACTAAGGCTATATAAAAATTGACTGGCTGGTTCAATTGGATCTTTCCTTCAAAAATTCTTCCCATGCCCAAAAGAATAAGTCCGCCCCATAACATTTGGTTCACAGTTAAAAATACTCCTGAAATTCCTTCTTTCATTTGAGCAACCTTTATATTAGCAAAACTAGTCAGTGTGGAGTTAGTCAGAAGGAGGAGAATTCCAAAAATCTCTTTTTGACCGACTGGTGTAAGAGGTTTGGAATTGACCATAATAACAACAATTCCTACTAATCCCAGTAATATACTTAATCCTTTATATCTGTCCATTCTGTCATCAGCCATGGTAAAGTGAGTCATAACGGCCGTGATAAGTGGTCCTGATCCAATAATGATAGCAGCGGTAGCTCCTCCTACATAACTCATGGCTATATAGTAAAGGGCATAACCGACAGCAGTATTGAGAAAAACTACATATGTGATTACTTTTCTGTGAAGGAAAAGCTGACTAAAACTATCTCTTTTCCAGGCAAATGGTATCAAGAGAAGTCCTGCTAAAGTAAAACGAAGTCCTGCAAATGTAAATGGTTTCGGCATATATTCAAATCCGATCTTAACCCCTGCAAATGCAGTGGACCAGAGTAGGCAGGCCAGTATGGCTAATCCTGCAACATATTTCTTTTGTAATTTCATTAAATACTCCCTATTAACTCTTCCTCATAGGTTTCCACTGATTGACGAGTACAAAAAATTATATTTAGTAAATATGATTTTTATGATGTCAAAAGGGAAACCAAAGCTAAATATTTAGCGATAGTTTGCTCTTTGCTAAAGAGTAACCGACAACAAGGAAAGAGTTCCTTATTTTCTATTAAATTTTTCTATAACCCTGTCGATACTTTTGGCAGTAATCATAGATTTAGCTGCTTTAGATGCAGTTTCTATAAGAGGCTCGATCTCTTCAGTTCGATCTTTTTTGCTAAATGTATCTAAAACAAAGTTTATAACTTCTTCTGTTCTTTTAGGTTTTCCGATCCCGCACTTTATTCTGATAAATTCGTCACCAAGATGAGAAATAATAGATTTTATTCCATTGTGTCCACCAGCTCTCCCTTTTCTTTTAATTTTAAGTTTACCCAATGTGATATCCATATCATCATAGATAACTATCAAATCTTCAATGGGGTCTAACTTATAGAATTTTACAGCTTCCCTGATAGAATCGCCGCTGAGGTTCATAAATGTCATAGGTTTTAATAAAAATACCTTCTCTCCATCGACAACAGCTTCTCCAAGATCAGCATTAAACTTATCTCTAAAATTACTCACGCCTAATTCTTCTGCTAAATAATCGATTACATCAAACCCTATATTATGTCTTGTCTTATTATACTTACTTCCTGGATTCCCCAGTCCTACTATTAATTTCATTATTCTATTTCTCCTTCAATTTTTAAATTCTTATTCTGAAACACGGAGACTCACGAAGCTTTAAACCAGAGATTCACAGAATTTTTTCTCTGTGCAACTCTATATTTTCCTCTGTGTAACTCAGTGATCGAATTTTTTTTGTTAAATCCTGTGATTAGCGGTTAAGTTTTCAATGATTCTTTATTCCTTTAATCCATTTGCAAAATAGTCTTTCATCTCTTTCAAAAACTCATCCTTATCTTTAATATTTTTCGTGAAGAAAAATTCGATACCCATATAATGAGCTACTCCTAATAATACTGATGATATTATTCTTTTTTCTTCAAATTTATAGGGGAGATCTTCCATGGTTTTTATATACAGCTCATCCAGGGAATTATTATAATCTATAACCATATCTTCAGCTATGAATTCCGATCTTCTCAAAAGCTCATATTTATGTGGTGATCTTCCATAAAATTCCAATAATAGATAGAGGAAAAGTATATGAGTTTCATTTTCAGAGAAATCCTTTTGAATATTATCTTTTAGAAAACAAAGGCTTGTCCTCTTTAAATTCTCTACGATTTCTTGTAGAAAAATCTCTTTGTTTTCATAGAAATGATAAAAACTGCCTACACCTATCTGGGCTTCTCCAGCAATATCATTTATGGTAACCTTATAATAATTTGTCTCGCCAAAAAGTTTCTCTCCTACCTCTAAAAGTTTATGTTTTTTATTACCGCTATTAAACAAAACTCTCAAATAAAAATCCATATCTTCAAAAGTTTCAACTTCTAAATCGCTTTTATTAAAAAACCCGTGGAGGAGGATATCGGCTAAAAACTTTTCATCTATCTCGAGGCCTCTTTTTACAAAATTAACATTAATATACCTTATTCCTGACATAATAAAGAGATATTCTAATTCCTTTAATTCCCTTCCATAAACAACCTTTAATGCTTCTAGATAAACACTACGGAGTTTTTGTTCATATTCGATAAATTTATACTGTCCCTCACGGTAGACTCTGATAAGGGGGAACTCTTTTTTGGTTATATCGAAATTTAGAAGGATAAAATTCTCCATTCTGGATCGAAGATCTCTGCCCTCAATATTTTTAAACTGCTCCTCGATCCTGTTACTGGTTTCCTCCAAAAGGTATGTGAATAATTCTTCCTTGTTTCTGAAATAGTTATAAATTATACCATTTGAAATTTTTGCATTTTTACAGATTTGAGCTATTGAAACTTTTCCATATGAATCTTTTGAAAAAAGATCAATGGCTGAGTCTATAATTTTCTGTTTAGTCTTCTTTTTCATACGTCCTCCAATAGCAGTTTTATTTTGTTTGTGAATCAAAACTAATTTATTCTCTCTATTATAACATGAAAGAAAAGACCATGGACAAAATTAATTGTTTGTGGTCTTTTCTTTCTCTTTGAGTATTTAACTATGCTTTTTTTTCAGCTAATTTACTGATTTCATTATTTAAAAGTGGTAATATCTTATTGACATCTCCCACGATACCAAGATCTGCAGTATTGAATATAGGAGCTCCCTTGTCTTTGTTTATGGCTATGATATATTCAGATTCCTCCATCCCGGCAATATGCTGGATAGCTCCAGAAATTCCCAAGGCAAAGTAGATATCCGGTCTAACAGTTTTTCCAGTCTGACCTACCTGTCTATCGTGACTCATGATTCCTGCATCTACCATAGCACGGGAAGTAGAAACTGTAGCACCGATATTATCAGCTAATTTTTCTAAGTTTTTAAAGTTTTCAGCGGTTCCAACACCACGACCACCTGAAACCAAGACAGTAGCATCTTCAATTTTTACAAGCTGCTTAGCTTCTTTTACCTCTTCAATAAATCTAACTTTAAATTTACTCTCATCAAAGTTTACACCGAATTCTATGATTTCTCCAGTTCTATTAGTGTCTACAGCTAATTTTTGCATTACTCCAGGTCTAACACTAGACATCTGTGGTCTATGGTCTGGACAAATTATAGTAGCCATTAAGTTTCCGCCGAAAGCAGGACGAGTCATAAGTAATTCTTTTTCTTCAGAGATCTCAAGGGATGTACAGTCTGCAGTAAGTCCTGTAGACAATCTTGCAGATACTCTAGGAGCCAGGTCTCTTCCTGTAGAAGTGGCACCGATTAAAATTATATTTGGTTTTTCAAATTTAGAGACAGCATCAAGTGCCTGTGCATATGGTTCAGTTAAATATCTATCTAACTTAGGAGAATCTACATAGATTACCCTGTCTGCTCCATATGAAATAAGATTCTGACATTGGTCTTCAATCCCATCTCCTAAAAATACTGCTACTAATTCTTCTTCTAAAGTATCAGCTAGCCCTCTACCTCTACCTAATAATTCAAGGGACACATTTTGAATTTCCCTAGATTTTTGTTCTATAAATACATATACGCCTTTATATTCGTTTAAATTCATTGCTCCCCCTACTTATATAATGAAATTTTCTTTTAATTTATCTACAATTATCGTAACAGCTTCCTGTGATGTAACTTCATGAATTTTACCTGCTGTTTTAGCACCCTTAGTAAATGATTTTTTAACCTTTGTAGGAGAACCAGCAAGCCCAAGAACCTCTAAATCGATATCGATCATACTGGTATCCCAAACCTCTATTTTTTTCTCTCTGACAGCTTCTATTATTTTAGAAACTGACATATATCTCGGATTATTGGCTTCAGATAGAATAGTCAGAACACAAGGAGTTTCTGCCTCTAATACTTGATAACCATCTTCTACTCCCCTTTTAACTCTAACTAAATTTTCTCCTACGATACTCATCTCTTTCACATATGACATTTGAGGCAGCCCTAAATGTTCTGCCAACTGGGGACCAACTTGTGCTGTATCTCCATCGATAGCTTGTCTTCCTGTGATTACTATGTCAAAGTCTAATTTTTTTAGTGCACCTGCTAAGGCATTTGAAGTTGCCAATGAATCTGCACCTGCAAATTTTCTATCAGTTAACAAGATTCCTTTGTCCACACCCATTGCAAAAGCTTCTTTTAAAACTTGTTCTGCTTGAGGAGGTCCCATTGTAATTGCTGTGATATGTGCTCCGTGAAGATCTTTTAACTTTAAAGCTTCCTCTAAGCCGGCTTTATCATCTGGATTTATAATACTAGGAACTCCGTCTCTAATCAATGTTCCCTTGATTGGATCTAATCTGATCTCTGTGGTATCTGGTACCTGTTTTATACAAACTACTATATTCATAAAATCCCCCAATTTTTAAATTTCTTTTACTACAACTTGCACAAATAATCACCAATTAAATTCAAAATCTCTTAACACAGAGATTCACTGAGTTTTTAAATAGAGATTCACAGAGCTTTTTCATTGTCAATTGTACATTGTACATTTTTTCTATACTCTGTTACCTGTATTCTAAAGTAAATTTGTGTAATCTGTGATAAATTCGTGGTACAGTTTTTTACTTTTTATCATTTACTTTAAAAGACTTGCTGCTATCACCATTTTTTGAACTTCAGAAGTTCCCTCATATATTTCAGTTATCTTGGCATCCCTCATCATTCTTTCAACAGGATAATCTCTAGTGTAACCGTATCCTCCATGGAGTTGAACAGCTTTTGTAGTTACTTCCATAGCTGTTTCAGAAGCAAATAATTTTGCCATGGCAGCTTCTACAGAATACTTTTCTTTTTTATCTTTCTTTGCAGCAGCTTTTCTAACTAATAATCTTGAAGCTTCTACCTTTGTATCCATATCAGCCAATTGAAATTGGGTATTTTGGAATTTAGAAAGAGTTCTTCCAAATTGAGCTCTTTCTTTTACATATTTAACAGTTTCATCCAATGCACCTTGGGCAATTCCAAGTGCCTGAGAAGCTATACCAATACGTCCACCATCAAGGGTCATCATAGCTATTTTAAATCCTCTTCCAACAGCTCCTAATATATTCTCTTTAGGAATTCTGCAGTCTTCAAATATAAGCTCACAGGTAGCTGAAGCTTTTATTCCTAATTTTTTTTCTTTTTTTCCTATACTAAATCCTTTTCTATCTGCTTCTACAATAAATGCAGTGATACCCTTCAATCCTTTAGATTTATCGGTCATAGCAAAAATAATATAAACATGTGCATACCCGGCATTGGTAATAAATATCTTAGAACCGTTGAGTACCCACTCGTTGGTTTCTTCGTCTAAATAAGCTGTAGTTTGTTGTCCAGAAGCGTCAGTTCCAGCATTTGGTTCAGTTAATCCAAAAGCTCCAAGCCATTCTCCACTGCACATTTTAGGTAAAAATTGTTGTTTTTGTTCCTCTGTACCAAATTCATAGATAGGAGCCATTCCAAGTGATGTATGTGCTGATACAATTACCCCTGTAGTTCCACAAGCTTTAGAAAGTTCTTCTACTACCATAGAATACATGAGGTTGTCTCCGCCTTCTCCTCCGTATTCTTTAGCTATAGGAATACCAAAAAGTCCTAGTTTAGCCATTTTTTCTACGGTTTCCACTGGGAATCTTTCCTCTTCGTCAATCTCCCCGGCTATAGGTTTAACTTCTCTTTCTGTGAATTCACTGATCATCTTTTCTAATATTCTGTATTCTTCCTTCAATCCAAAATTCAATGTATACCCCCCTTTTGTTACAAAAAGTTATTTTTTTCACTTCTTTATCTAAAAAATTATTTCTTACTAAGTTTATATAACTTTTTATCTCAACTGTCAATATTTTTTTTGGATTTTTTGAATTTTTTTGAATACTCACTCACAAAAATTTGATGAATTATTTTTGGAAGATTAAAACATTTTTTGTGATAATAGTTTATATTGTAAATGATAATAGTTTATTTGTTTAATTTTAGTACAAAAAAACATACTTTTTTTCGAATTTTATTGTTGACTAAGTTAAATATTGGTGGTAAAATTCTATTAGTTATTGAATTAGCTCTCAAAAATAGAGCGGGTTAAAATATACCCCTTGTAAATGGGGTAGAAAGAAAAATAGTATTCTAAAATGTTTATAAATTAGAAAAATTATAGTATATATTAGTAATGAAGAAAAATTAAAAAGGGGGTTAAAAATGAGATTAGAAGGAAAAGTGTGTGTAGTAACAGGAGGAGCTAATGGAATAGGAGCTGAAATGTCAAAATTATTTGCTAAAAATGGAGCAAAGGTAGTAGCGGCAGATATGGGAGACTTAGCTTATGCAGCAGAAAATGTAGAAGGTTATAAGCTCAATGTAACAGACCCAGAGGCTTGTGAGGCATTTTTTAATTTTGTAGTGGAAAAGTACGGAAAGATAGATGTTTTGGTGAATAATGCAGGGATAACAAGAGATGCACTTACTCATAAGATTACAGATGACATGTGGAATATGGTAATAGATGTTAATTTAAAAGGTGTATTTAATCTGACTAAATTTGTAGGACCTCATATGATGACTATAGGGGCAGGATCTATCATCAATATATCATCGGTAGTAGGAGAATATGGAAATGTGGGGCAGGCTAACTATGCAGCTACTAAAGCAGGTGTTATTGGGCTTACTAAAACTTGGGCAAAAGAATTTGCTAGAAAAGGTGCAGCAGTGAGAGTAAATACCATAGCACCAGGTTATGTAATGACTGATATATTAAAGACTGTTCCTCAAGACTTGTTAGATAAGTTTGCTAAAAAGACAATGTTAGGCAGATTAGGACAACCAGAAGAGATAGCAGCAGTGGCATTATTTTTAGCAAGTGATGATGCAAGCTATGTAACGGGACATACACTTAGCACGAATGGTGGAATGAGACTGTAGCTAAAAAAAAAAGAAAAGTAGTTATAAAATTCACTTTATAACTGGTGGGATTTTTTATAAGGGGTGTTGAGATGTCAAAGGTATATATAGTTTCGGCTAAGAGAACTGCAGTAGGTAAATTTATGGGAAGTTTAAGTGGCGTGAAAGCGGCACAATTGGGTGGATCAGTTATAAGAAATATAATTGAAGAAACTAAGATAGATCCTAAAAATTTAGATGAAGTGATATTGGGAAATGTACTTTCAGCTGGTCAAAAACAGGGTGTCGGAAGACAAGCTGCTATAGATGGAGGAGTTCCAGTAGAGGTTTCGGCATATTCAGT
>DAOUPY010000363.1 GCA_030625925.1 Fusobacteriaceae bacterium
ATGCAATTTCTGCCCAACCAATGGCTGAAATTGCAGGAGGAGTGGCAACAATTTTATTTTTACCGTTATTTCTAAAGAGAACAAAGAGATATATTCGTCAGAAAGGAGGTACAATGTTTGTCTTTATAGTGAGTATACTTATTTTTCTATGGGTGGTTTATGATCTAATTGTAGGAAGCGTATGGTCCTATCGAAAGATATATCGAAAATATGAGCCAGGAATGTATTGGACCATTTTAGCTATGTGGTTCTTTATATCGGTATTTTACTTGATACCGTATTATCTATGGTGGTAATTCAATATTTTACCTCTAGGTAATAAAAGATCAAATTAAAAATAAAGGAGAAGGAAAAAATGAAAAAAATAATGTTAGTTTTTATATCTATTATAGTTTTTGTGGCTTTTTTTCAAATATCGTTAGGATGGGATCAAGATAAGGTTTTTGATGGACCTCTGGAAAATGCAGGCATAAACTATAGAGAAGATGAAGTTATTGATATTTTAACACCTTATTTATTAAATTCTGATAACGGAAAGGCGGAGGTTAGATTTATAATAAATTCTAACCAGGTTATTAAAATTGATATGTATATGTGGGAGGGAGGAATTCAAAATACAACTAGAGTACATGTAGACCCTAATAGCACCAAGTATAAAAGGTTGATCTCCAAGATTATGGAAATAATTGTGAAGAATTCAAATAATAGAAATTTTTAAATGTGTATTTTTGATTTAGAATTGTTAATTTAAATTAAAAAAATTATACGTTAAAGATTATTCAGGTTATAGATAGAAAATTAATTTCTTCTATAGCCATTTTTTATTATTATTTATTTTTATAAATTGTATTCTAGTTTGAAATTATTGAGTTCATCTTCTGTTTTGATTCCGTGGAGAACCTTGTGCAATTTACTTATGGGTCCCCTTTTTTGTATATAATAAAAAAAAGTTTGCGTTAAACCATGGTTTAAGATGTATACTCAATGTATAAGAAATTAGGAGGTGATCTATGACCATAGATGAGGTATCAAAACATTTTCGAATATCTAAATCCAAGCTTAGATACTATGAGAAAAACGGAGTAATTAAGGAGATAACCAGGGATAAGAATGGTAACAGGGTCTATACAGGTAATGACCTGGTTTGGATAGACTTTTTTATCAATCTCAAGGAAACAGGGATGTCCCTCAAGGAGATAGTGTATTATATAGGTTTAAAAAAAGGCGGAAAAGAAACTGTAGTAGAAAGGAAGGAAATTTTATTAAATCATGTAGATATAATACAGGAAAAGATAGAGGAACTGAAACTCATAAAAGAAGAGGTTTTGGAACAGGTGAAAAGATATGAGAATGAGGAAGGGAACTGCATAATAAGGTCAAAGGTCTATAAAGAAGATGGATGTAGAGAGAATAAAAAATAATTAATTTATAAGAAGCTAATTCCTGAATTAGCCATACAAGGAGGAAAATATGTTAAATTTTAAATTTTATAACCCAACACAGATTATATTTGGAAAGGGTCAGATGAAACAGTTGGATAGTTTGGTGCCGAAAAATTCTCGTGTACTGATCACATATGGCGGGGGATCGGTAAAGAAGTTTGGAACTTTAGATAAGGTGGCAGAGGAGTTAAGGAAGTCAAATAGAGAAATATTTGAATTTGGAGGGATAGAACCCAACCCTAAGTTTGAAACCCTCATGAAAGCTGTGAAATTAGTAAGAGAGGAAAAGATAGACTTTATCTTAGCTGTTGGTGGAGGTTCTGTTATGGATGGGACTAAATTTATAGGGATAGCTTCTTGTAAGGATGAATATATTGGAAAAGAGAAAGAGCTGTTAGCCTTTGGTTTCAGAGGTGTTCCTGTAGAGAGAACTATTCCATTTGGTACAGTGGTAACACTGCCGGCAACAGGTTCAGAGATGAACAGTGGAGCAGTAATAAGTCACGGGAAGGATAAGTTAGTTGTTTCCAGCAGTAAATCATTTCCAATATTTTCTATCTTAGATCCAGAACTTACATATACTTTGCCTAAAACTCAGGTAGCTAATGGAATTGTAGATACATTTATCCATACTGTAGAACAATATATTACCTATCCAGTAGATGCTAAGTTTCAAGACAGGACTGCTGAGGGGATTTTGCAGACATTGATAGAGATAGGTAAGGAAACCATAGAAAATCCTACTAACTATGAGGCTAGAGCAAACTTGGTATGGGCGGCTACAATGGGGTTGAATGGGCTTATAGGTGCTGGAGTGCCGCAGGATTGGTCGGTACATATGATAGGGCATGATTTGACGGCAATATTCGGAGTAGATCACGCCAAGACTTTGGCGACCATCTTACCTGCTACTTGGAAGGTAAGAAAGGCTGAAAAGTTCGAAAAACTCCTGCAATATGCAGAGAGAGTATGGGACCTAAGAGAGGGAACGGATGAAGAAAAGGTGGATTTAGCTATTTTAAAAACCGAGGAGTTTTTCCATAGTTTGGGGATTACAACTAAATTATCAGATCATGAAATAGGAAAAAATGATATAGATAATATTATTAGCTCTTTAAAATCTCATGGGATGGTAAAATTATCAGAAAGAGGAGATCAGACTTTAGAGATAACAAGGGAAATCATAGAAAAAGCACTATAAAAATTTAAATGAAACTATTCCATATTTTGTAAAGTCCTCAAAATTAGTATAAATTAAAATTATATTACTTTTGAGGACTTTTTATGGTAGAAAGAAGAAAAAAATT